>JAQICU010000022.1 GCA_027858325.1 Candidatus Cloacimonadota bacterium | reverse complement strand
CTATTATTGAGATGAAAAAAGACATACAAATTAATAAATTTAGTAAATTAAATCCTGATGATGTGAAGCATCTATATACTAGAATTTTAGAAGTGAAAAAGCATGAGTAATAGAGACGCAATATCTTGCGTCTCTACATACCATCTCTTACTGTTCTTCTCTTGATCTCCCTTTGAACCAAAGGGAGACAGCAGAGGGATTTTAAAACCTAAATAAACTTAAATCCATCACCCTCCACATCGATTTTGATCCTCTGTCCCGGCAGCACATTGCCTTCCAGCAGTTCGATAGCTAATCTGTTTTCAATCTCTTTCTGGATCACACGTTTCAAGGGTCGGGCTCCGAATTGCGGATCGAAACCTAATTCAGTGAGTCTATCCAGAGCTGCATCTGTAAATTCCAATTCAATGTTTTTATCTTTCAAACGTTTATTCAGAATGTTCAATTGCAGTTTCACAATCTGGCGAACCTGCTCTTTATCCAATCTATGGAATACAATAATGTCATCCAAACGATTCAGGAATTCCGGGCGGAAATATTGCTGCAAAGCTTCCTTCAAACTGGCTTTGATCTCCTCTTCCGGTTTATCACCCATTTCGTAAATGAACTGAGAAGCAACGTTGGAAGTCATTATGATCACTGTGTTTTTGAAATCAACAGTTCTACCTTTACCATCGGTTAATCTTCCCTCATCCAATATTTGCAATAGAATATTGAATACATCATGGTGAGCTTTTTCGATCTCATCCAGCAGGATGATAGAATACGGTTTACGACGAACTGCTTCCGTCAGGTGTCCACCCTCTTCATATCCCACATATCCGGGAGGTGCGCCGATCATTCGAGCCACAGAATGCTTTTCCATAAATTCACTCATATCAATACGGATGATGGCTTTTTCAGTATCGAACAAAAATTCTGCTAAAGTTTTTGCAAGTTCGGTTTTCCCTACACCAGTCGGTCCCATAAATAGAAATGACCCGATCGGTTTATTTTCATCGGAAAGTCCGCTGCGGGAACGGCGAATAGCATTGGCAAGAGCCACGATTCCTTCTTTTTGTCCGATAACCCTTTTGGAAAGAACATCTTCCATTTTCACCAGTTTTTGCAGTTCGCTCTGCATCAGCTTGGAAACAGGAATTCCTGTCCATTTTGCCACAACTTCGGCAATCATTTCTTCATCCACAGTTTCTTTGAGTAATTGCTGCTCCGAAGGTATTTTTTGCATTTTTCCTTTCAATTCTTCCAGTTGTTTTTGTTTCTCTACAAGCACTCCATATTTTAATTCCGAGACTCTCCCAAGATCTCCATTTCGTTCAGCAATTACTGTTTCAGCTTTTATCTTATCAATTTCTTCTGATGACTGACGGATCTGTTTGAGAAGGTTCTTTTCATGTTCCCAACGCATTCGTAAAGCTGACTGTTGTTCCTTTAGGTTAGACATTTCCTTGTTAATCTTTTCCAATCTATCTTTGGATGCTTTGTCCTTTTCTTTTTTCAGCGAAAGCTTTTCAATCTCGAACTGACGAATTTTTCGTTCCACTATTTCCAATTCCTGCGGCATAGAATCTATTTCCATACGCAAACTGGCACAGGCTTCATCCACCAGGTCGATGGCTTTATCCGGCAGAAAGCGATCCGAGATATAGCGGTTGGAAAGTACTGCTGCGGAAACTAGAGCAGTATCTGTGATCTGCACACCGTGATGAACTTCGTATTTATCTTTAATGCCCCGCAGAATGGAGATCGTATCTTCCACATCCGGTTCATTGATCAGAACGGGTTGGAAACGACGTTCCAGTGCAGCATCTTTCTCGATGTATTTGCGATATTCATCCAAAGTTGTCGCTCCAATGCAATGTAGAGTTCCACGCGCCAAAGCAGGTTTAAGCATATTGGAAGCATCCACCGATCCTTCTGCTGCACCTGCACCAACCACGGTGTGAATTTCATCAATGAATAAAATAATTTTTCCTTCAGCTTTTTCAACTTCTTTCAGCACAGCTTTCAGACGTTCTTCAAATTCTCCACGGAATTTCGCTCCCGCCAGAAGCGAGCCCATATCCAGTTCCACTATATCTTTATGCTTTAGATTTTCAGGAACATCCAGATCGACAACTCGACGTGCCAAACCTTCTACAATAGCGGTTTTGCCTACTCCCGGTTCACCGATAAGAACAGGGTTATTCTTTCTGCGGCGCGAAAGCGTTTGGATTGTTCTGCGAATTTCATCATCCCGACCAATAACTGGATCGAGTTTTCCCAATCTGGCAAGTTGAGTCAGATTTCGGGCATATTTTTCTAAAGCCTGGTATTTGGCTTCAGGATTTTGATCGCTTACTTTCTGGTTACCGCGGATTTCTTTTAATGCTTTAAGAATTTTGTCCTTTAATAGACCATATTTATTCAGCGCAGCAGGAAGTTTACCTTTTTCCAATATAGCCAGCAAAAGATGTTCCACGCTCACGTATTCGTCCTGCAGTTTTCCTGCTTCTTTTTCTGCCTGGGAAAAGACATCATTCAATTCCCGCGAGAGTCCGGTTTGATAAACACCCTCTATTTTGGGCAGGTTTTGCAGGAAAGCATTCAGATCATTTTCGATTGCTGAACTTTCGATATCCAGTTTCTTGAGCAATGATTTCGTGAATCCTTCTTCCTGCTTAACTAAAGCCATTAACAGGTGAGAAGGAGTGATCTCCTGATGACCCAAATTCTCGGCAATTTGATGCGCTTTTTCTAGCGCTTCCTGCGATTTTATAGTGAATCTGTTAATATTCATACAGACCTCCTAAATTATTTATTCTTTGTCATTGCGAGGAGTGAAACGACAAAGCAATCAATTCTTTCTCTTCTCTCAATAGTTGAGTTTGCTTCGATAGAAAATTGAAAGAGATACCTCGCAAAGATAATCTAAAAACTATCCCAAACCACAACTTCCTCAATAGATTTCAGATCCCTTTTTCCCTTTTCAACTGCCGGATAACCAATTGGCAGAAGTGCAACAATTTTATAATCCTTTGGTAGATTGATCAACTCAGCCATCTTATCATGAAAGAAAGCACCGATCCAGCAAGTGCCAAGTCCCATTTCGGTTGCCTGTAAAACAATATGTTCAGCTGCTATTGCAGCATCTATAGTATAGGCTTTCTGTCCGCAAGTCATTGTGTAATCTATATTATTTGCACAAATCGCAATTGTAATTGGAGCCTGTGAGACAAATTTTTGCCCTTTGCAAATGTCAGTTAGCTTCTTTCGTTTTTCTTCATTTCGGATCACAACAAATTTGCAAGGTAGTGTGTTTTTGGCTGATGGAGCAAGTTGTGCTGCCTTAAGTAAAACATCCATTTTCTCATGTTCTATGACTTTATCCTGAAACTTCCTTACACTGTACCTTTCTTTAATACAATTTAATAACATCTTCATCCTCCTCAAAAATGACATTTACAAAATTCAATTACTATATGCAACAAAAAACTGTAAATAACATTTTATAGCACTCTCTTAGTTAGAGTGCCATATTTTTGTTTGACATTTCTTTTTTTTCACTTATTATATTTGTGTGAGCGTTAAGAAAAAAGAATTAAAGGAGGTTATTATGAGATACGTTCCAATTAGAAGAAGAGGGGAATATTTCCCAATGGTATCAGTTTTTGATAAATTCTTTGATAATTTCTTTGAAGATGATAAAGCTGATGAAAATGTAAGAACAATGGCAATCGATCTGGTAGAGAATGAAAAAGATTATCAGATCAAAGCAGATCTTCCGGGAATCAACAAAAAGGATGTAAACATCTCAATTGATAGCAATAATCTTGTTATCGAAGCTAATCGAGAAGAAAAACATGAAGAGAAAAAGGATTCCTATTATCGTTGTGAAAGATACAGCGGCAATTACAAAAGATCAATTGCCTTAACGGAGCAATGTGATGTTAAATCAATCAATGCTGAATTCAAAAATGGTGTTCTTACTATAACGATTCCGAAAGCTGAACCGGAACCAGCCAAAAAAATTGAAATCAAATAATCTAAATTGATCAAAAAAAGCCGTGGAATTCTACGGCTTTTTTTAAATTTATTGTAACTTAATTAATTATAAATGTTATTATTAATAAACTAAAGGAGCCAATAATGAAAACTAAACTATTTATAATAATGATGATTATATTACTGTTTGTATTAAACTTACATGCACAACACCCGTTAACAAATAATGGAAGAAGTCCATTTATTCAAGTGGTAAAAGACATTCGAGAATCCGTGGTCAATATAACTGTAGAATATGAGATGAACTACGGTGGAATGAACTCCCAACTTCCATTTAATGATGAATTTTTTAAGTTCTTTTTCCCTGATCCATTTGGTAATCGTGAACAACAGAGCAGAAAATCGATAGCAATGGGTAGCGGCTTTATTTTTAAGAGAGTTGAAAATGATGTTTATATCATTACAAACAATCATGTTGCGGAAAAAGGGAAAGATGGTGAAATTACTGTAACTCTAGCCGATAAAGCTAAATATAAAGCAGAAGTAGTTGGTCTTGATTCTGACACTGATCTGGCTGTAATTAAAATTGAGATAGATACAAACGAAAAAACAGTTATTGCACAGCTTGGAAATTCCGATGAAATAGAAATCGCAGACTGGGTAATTGCAATTGGAAATCCTTTTGGTCAATTAGGTTTGGAAAGAACTGTTACAGTTGGTGTAATTTCTGCAACCGGAAGGGCAAATTTAAGATTTGGTAAAGAATCACCAATATATCAGGATTATATTCAAACAGATGCAGCTATTAATCCGGGAAATAGTGGAGGACCACTTGTAAATTTAGATGGAAAAGTTATAGGAGTTAACGCCGCAATAACAAGTAATAGCGGTGGAAATATCGGAATTGGCTTTGCAATTCCCGCTAATATTGCTAAGAAAGTTTCCAGTGACATTATCAAATATGGCGAAGTTCGTAGAGCGTATATGGGAGTTTTACCACAGGATATAACTACCGAAATTAAGAATAGTTTTGATCTGGATGAAATTAAGGGTGTTCTTGTTGCAAAAGTTGAAAAAGATACACCTGCTGAGAAGGCTAAATTGAAACGAGGAGACGTGATCATACAATTTAATGGAAAGGATATTCCGAATATGGCAAAATTTCGACTTATCGTTGCCAATAGTGAAATAAATAAAGACTTACCAATTATAGTGATCCGTGATAAAAAAGAGAAATCTCTTGTAATCAAACTAACAGAGAGACCTGATAAACTTGAAACAAATAAATCCAGTAATAATGATGAGAAATCGAAAGATCTTGGATTGGATGTAGATGAACTGAATAGTGAGTTTGCTCGTAGATATAAAATCGATGAAAAACATGGTGTGATAATTACAAGAATTTATCCTAACTCTCCTGCATCAGAAAGTGGATTAAGTGTTGGAGATGTAATTCTAGAGATCAACAGACAGTCAATTAAGAGCGTGAATGATTTCAATAAATTCGCAGAAGCTAAAGAGTATGATTCATTACTATTCTATGTGAAAACAAAATCGGGTGCTTACTTGTATGTACCGGTTAAGTTAAATTGAACAATTATTTATATTATAAGCGATGCAGATCTGCATCGCTTTTTTTTATGAATACTTTTTATTTCATAATGCCTAATTATGCATAAAGGCTTCCGAAAACGGAAGCCTTTATTATGGCTCCTGAAGAGGGATTTGAACCCCCGACCTAGTGGTTAACAGCCACCCGCTCTACCGCTGAGCTATTCAGGATTAACATTAACAATGGAAGACTTTTTAAATCCGGCGCTTTTTGTGTCAATATTATTTCTTGAAAAAATTTAGAACAATTA
>JAQICU010000223.1 GCA_027858325.1 Candidatus Cloacimonadota bacterium | reverse complement strand
TATTACTAGTGGTATTTTCAATTGTAACAATGTTGCTGATACCAAAAATGAAACTTAGTGACTTTGGCTTGAAATTACCAAAGAGAATAAATTATTTCAAACTTATCTGGCAAACTGTTGCTTTAACATTGGTTGGTGGAATTGTTTATGGATCGCTGTTTATGGGATTATTGCGAAATCTCTTTGGTGATACTAACGAAATGGGATTCCCGGATAGCGGATCATTATTGAAAGTTATTATTGTTGTATGGTTATGGTCGAGTATTTGTGAAGAAATTTTTAATAGAGGTTTGATACAATCTTTACTTAATATTTTTAAAAAATACAAATTCTGCAAACTCAGTCACTCTGTTAGGATTTCCGGAATAATATTCGGAGCAATGCATTTTTCTGTATTTAAATTCAGTAATTCAATCTTTTTTGTATTATTCATTGTTTTTAATACAACTACTCTCGGAGTTCTCGCTGCCTATTATCGAGAAAAATCTGAAAGTGTTTATCCGGCAATTTTTGTACATATTTTGGGTAATGTTGCGGGTTCATTACCTTTATTGATCAAAGCTATAGTTACATAGGAATTCAAATGAATAACAAAAAAGAAATTCTGAAAACACGTTAAACCTTGTATATAATTATGGATGAATTACGGTTAAACATACATTCCTCAATTTATCTTTTTAAAGATTAGCATATAACCATGTTGGGAAATACTAACATTATTTGCTCATCATGTATTACCGATTGGTAAAGCCAACATTAGTGGATAGTATTTTAAATATTGACAAGATTCCACTATTTTTGTTTGTAGATACCAACATTAAACACTCATAGGAGGGTTAGTGATGGATAATGCCAACATTGAATGGGCTGCAATGAGTGATAAAGCTATTATCGCTACCATAGGTGAATATTTGAAACACCAACGTTTAGCTAAAAACAAAACACAAGCACAAATAGCTGTAGATGCCGGAATTAATAGATGGACTTTAAGTAATATTGAGAATGGTAAAGCTGTAACCTTGGCTTCATTGGTTCAGATATTAAGAGCTCTCGATTTATTGAGTACACTTAATATATTCAGAATTGAGAAACGGATAAGTCCTATAGAATTAGCAAAATCAGAAAAACAAAAAAGGCGGCGAGCAAGAAATGTAAATAATGACAATAAAACCGAAAGCGAATGGTAAACATGGAAACAGCATTTGTAAAAATTTGGGACCAGACGGTGGGAGCAGTTGCCTGGGATGAAAGTAACGGTATAGCAAGTTTTGAATATGACCCAAAATTTGCCATAACTGGATTGGAACTGGCTCCAATAAAAATGCCTCTTTCCACAAATAACAAAATCTATTCATTCCCGGAAATTAGAGCATCAAGAAACAGTGAAAGTGATACATTTAAAGGGTTACCCGGATTATTGGCAGATGTGTTGCCAGATAGATATGGGAACCAGTTAATCAATATTTGGTTAGCACAAAAAGGGCGTCAGCCCAATAGTATGAATCCGGTAGAACAACTTTGTTTTATTGGAACCAGAGGTATGGGAGCTTTAGAATTTGAACCTGCTCAATTTAAATCAAGCAAATACACCTTCCATGTTGAAATTAACAGTCTTGTTGATATTGCTCAAAAAATACTGCAAAAAAGAGAGCATTTTGAAACTAACATAAATGAAAATGAGCAAGAAGCAATGATGGAAATATTAAAAATAGGAACATCAGCCGGAGGAGTAAGACCAAAAGCAATAATTGCTTATAATGAAAAAACGAGACAGGTGCGATCCGGGCAAACCAAAGCCCCAAAAGGATTCGAACATTGGCTGATTAAATTAGATGGTGTTAGTGATGCACAATTTGGAGAAAGTAAAGGATATGGACGTGTTGAGATGGCTTACTATAATATGGCTAAAGATTGTGGAATTAATATGATGGAATCTCAATTGTTAGAAGAAAATGACAGGGCACATTTTATGAGTAAACGATTTGATCGGGAAGGTAATGATCAAAAGCACCACATTCAAACATTCTGCGCAATGCAACATTATGATTTTAATGAAGTTTATAGTTATAGTTATGAACAATTATTTCAAACTATGCGTTTACTACGTTTACCCTACCCACAAGCTGAACAAATGTTTCGTCAAATGGTATTTAATGTACTAGCTCAAAATTGCGATGATCACACTAAAAACTTTGCTTTTCGCTTAAAGAAAAATAGTACTTGGGAATTGGCACCTGCTTATGATATTTGCCATGCCTTTAACCCCAGTAGTATCTGGGTAAGCCAACATGCTTTAAGTATTAATGGTAAAAGAAAAAATATTTTCAGAAGTGATTTATTGGAAGTTGCTAAATCAATAAATATTAATAAAGCAGACAAAATCATAGATAATATTAATATAATAGTGTCTTCATGGAATGATTATGCAGAGGAAGTAAAAGTGAATCCTAAATTGCGTGATTCAATTAAATCGACACTATTAATATTTTAGAAAGTAAAATAAATGCATATACGATTTTGTATAGTTGATAGTTCCGATTTTAAATTCATATAAGTTTGGTAAGGAGAATAAATAACAAAACAATGAAAACAGTTAATACTTATAAAACAACTGCGAAGTATTATGATAAATAGGGATGATTTTTTATTAAACAAAGACATATACTTCTTCAATAATGGCTCTTTCGGCGCCTGCCCTAAAACAGTATTCAACAAATACCATGAGTGGCAAAGAGTTATTGAATACCAGCCAGTAGAATTTTTTCAAGAAACTTTAATCCCCGAGTTAAAGAGATCCCGGCAGTCAATTGGAAATTTCATCAATGCTCATTGTGATAGTCTTACCCTTACCAGAAATGCAACTTATGCTACTAATACAGTAATTAGATCTTTGGATCTTGAGGAAGGTGATGAAGTTCTGGTAACAAACCATGAATATGGTGCTTGTATAAATGCCTGGGAATTCTGGCAAAAGGAAAAGGGATTCAAAATAAAAGTAATAGATATTGAACTACCGCTGCCGGAAACAAGTGATATTATCCGTAAAATAAGATCATACATCAATCCCGAAACTAAAGTGATTTTCTTTAGTCACATCACCTCAAGCACAGCTCAACTTTTCCCGGCAAGAGAAATTTGTAAGTTTGCCCGGGAAAATAATATTATTTCTATTGTGGATGGTGCTCATACAATTGGTCAATGCCCTTTAAACATAATGGAGATCGCCCCTGATTTCTATTTCAGTAATATCCACAAATGGCTTTTTGCACCTAAGGGTACAGCTTTTTTATATACCAGGAAGAAACTGCAGTCAATGGTTAAACCGCTTATAACCGGCTGGGGTTGGGGTCTGAATCGAGAATTGCAAAGTGGTAGTGATTATATAGATACCAACCAGGTTTACGGTACAAGTGATCTATCATCATTTCTCACTATTCCAGATTCAATTAATTTCTATAACAAAAATAATGTAGCAGATTTGAAGAAGAAATGTAACGCACTTGTGAAATACTTCATCAGGGAAGCTGATAAGATCACAAAGAAAAAATCTCTTTAGACAAAATTACCGGATTGTTTGATGATGGGTGTAATTGAAGTTCCTCAAAAATATTCATTCCCTGAACTCAAAAGTTTATTATACGATAAATACAAAATTGAAGTTCCCGTAATTAAATGGAAAGATAAGCTAATGATCCGTATATCGATCCAGATCTTCAATACAGAAGAAGAGGTGGAGTATTTCTTAAAAGTGCTTAAGGAAATCTTTAAAACAGCAGTATTGACACAATTGATTTGAGAAAATGAAGAAGTAGTAATCTAATTATTATTTGAAGAAAAAGTAAGCGCCATCCTGCTTGCCAAGCAGAGCCAGCAAAGGCTGGACGAATCTCGCATGCTGTTTTTTCACTCGTCATCCTGACGAGTCTCTCACGCTGCTTTGAAATGTCGTCATCCTGACGAGTCTCTCACGTTGCTTTGAAATGTCGTCATCCTGACGAGTCTCTCACGTTGCTCTCTTAAGGAAGGATAGACCAAGAACCGAATCCCTTGCTCTTCGTTAAAAGATCAGCAGCCAGAGCATGGAGATATTGGGAGTAGCTTACCAATATTGCATTGACAAGGTTTTGCTGAGAAGTTGTTTTGTTTTATTATGAATAAGAAAAAAGAAATAAAGAAGATCACCCTTTGGGGATTAGTACTGAATGTGCTTATTTCCATTATTAAGTTTGTGCTGGGGTTTCTCGGGAACAGTCAGGCAGTTGTAGCTGATGCTACCCATAGTTTTTCCGATACTTCCACCGATCTGGTAATTTTACTCGGTGTAAAATACTGGACTGCTCCACCTGACAGCAGTCACCCTTACGGTCACCAGAAAATTGAATCATTCATCACGATATTAATTGGAGTGATTCTATTATCTGCAGCTGGTGGAATTGGCTATCATGCAATTGCGACAATAAACAAGGGTCATACAGAATCATTAAAACTTTTCACTATAATTGGCCCCATTATTTCTATAATTTTTAAGGAATTGCTATTCCATAAAACTTATAAGATCGGAGTAAAAACAAATTCCTCTTCAGTAAAAGCAAATGCATGGCATCACAGAACAGATGCTTTTTCCTCCATACCTGTACTTATAGCTGTGGTTGCTTCCCTGATAGATCCCAAACTAATAATTCTTGATCATATAGGAGCTATTATCGTGGCTGCATTTATTATCAAACTAGCTATTGGAATTATTTATAATAACATAAATGAACTAGTTGATACCGGTATTTCAGATGAGGAAATTCAGAATATTTCCAAAATTATAACAAGTCATTCTGATGTAAAAGGGCATCATAAAATACGTACCCGGAAATTGGGCAACTCAATTTATCTGGATCTGCACTTACAAGTAGATGGCGATCTATCTGTATTGAAAGGTCATGATGTTACGGAAGAGGTAAAAAGTGCATTACTTAGATGTAATTCAAGAATTATAGATGTAATGGTTCATTTGGAACCGGAAGAGTAGATTTCCGGAGCAAACCCTTCTGAAGGTTGTGAAACTTACTGTTTATCTCGACCTTCCGAAGGTTAGATAGGAAATTTATAAAGAAGTTCTGGAAAAAAATAATATCTAACTCACCCTCGGTCCCTCTCTTTAAAGAGAGGGATGACATAAATTCAAAAGCAATTGTGAAGTTTCTTGCGTTTCCTGAATTCCCCTTCCTTCGTTAAAAGAGAAGCAGAAAGATTCCTTCAACCTTCGTTTAACGAACATCAACTACGGCTTGACGGGCAAAGTGACGGGGAAAAATTTAAAATTTCAATCTAATCACAACCGGTCGGTGATCGGTGATATATTTGTAGCGAGAGTCTTCGCCATCTTCCATAAATTTATCTATCGTAATCACTTTCACAAAAGAACCTGAATTTTCAAATTCATCATAGAGTTCGTTGGAGATGAGAATGTGATCGATATGTCCACGATATTTCCAGTATGGATAACTCCAGTTGGCTGTGCTGTCCGCAGCAATTTCCCAATCTGTAAAATAGTAATTTTGTTTATCATCCAAAAATACATTGAAAGAATTTTCTTCTACCTCATCTGTAAGTTGATCGTTCAGATCACCTAATAATATTACATTTTCTTCTGGAAGAAATTCATCTATATATTCATCCAGCAATTTGCAGGCTTCTCTTCTGCGTACAATGTTTTTTTCGCCCGGCATTGCTTTTAAGTGATTATTTATGACAAAGAGTTTCTGGTTAAAGTAAGAGAATTCCAGCATCAGTGGTTTTCTGGGAAAGGGTTGATGATATATTTCATCATCGGGATAGATCTGGTAAATACTATCTACATTGATCAGACTCGATTTATAGAGATATGCCAGATTCATTTCCCATTCATTTGTATTTGCCCGGAATCCATTCCATTTATCTTCAGGGTTTTGTTTCTGTAAATTATTTAACAGCACTACAAAGGCAGAGTCACTCTCGATCTCCTGCAACCCAATCACATCAGCATCTATAGCTGATATTATCCCCACTGCATACGCAACAGTATGTTCGCTTTTAGGAAAATTCTGAATATTCCAGGTCATAACTTCCAGAGTTTGTTCTTCACCAATTGTTAATTTATCGTATTCAATTTTGGGAAGTTCTTCTGCCCAGAGGCTGATAGTTAGCAAAATGCATATTGCAACAATAATTTTTTTCATATTTTCTCCTAATCTATTTCATTAAAATCATCTTTTTCACAGGTGAATTTTCTATATCCAATTTATAAAAGTATATCCCGCTGGAAACAGGTTGGTTGTTATTATTGGTTCCATCCCAGTTTGCTGATCCTTCGACTCCGCTCAGGATGACAGGCAAGTTCTTAATTATTTGTCCTTTTAAATTATAAATTTCTATCTTTGCTCTCTTAGCATCCTTTGCGGTTAATTCAAAATAAATCGTTGTAGATGGATTGAAAGGATTTGGATAATTTGATAAACTGGTTTTAGCTACAAACAAATGATTCTCTTCAACACCTACAGTTGACATCAATTCTAATGAATTAAACATATTCAGTCTACCACCTGAAACTGTTACTCCATCCAAAGATGGTAAAATATCTACTCCATCCAGGATATATTGTTTTATCTCCAGACACTTTAACGCAAGACTATCTTTGTATTCCAATAAGAATTCTTCCGTTGCAGCCGAGAACATCATTGCCACCGCTCCAGCCACATGAGGAGTTGCCATTGAAGTACCCGTCTTGTATGAGTAACTATTATTATAATTAGTTGAATAAACACTGCTGCCAGGAGCTCCCAGATCTATAGTTTCCAATCCGTAAGCAGCTGAACTGGCTTTTACATCATATTTCGTTGTATTCGTTACTGTGATCAGATAATCACTTTCACAGGCTGTGGGCATATCACCAACTTCATCAACATTTGCATTGATATTCATTGTTGCTGCTGCACTTAAAATTCCTACAACACCTAAAGAATCATAAACGGCACTCCACAAAGGATAGTTGGCAGGGTTGCCATAATTCACTCCGAAAGAGGCATTGGTAGAGATAACAAAAGCTCCAAATTCACCATCTGTTTCGTTGTAAAGTTGACGCATTTCCAGCACATAACCATAAGCCTCCACAACTACAGATTCCACACTGGAAGATCCGGCAATCGGCATGATCTTTGCGTTCCAATTCACACCTGTAACTCCAAGAGCGTTATTTCCAATAGCACCGGCGATTCCAGACACATGTGTTCCATGACTATCTGTAGGCACATTACCTGTGTGATTGTAAGCATTCCAGCCATCGTAATCATCCACATAACCATTATCATCATCATCAATTCCATTGTTAGGAATTTCATCCTCATTTTTCCAAAGATCAAGATCTTCATGATTCAGATCACATCCACCGTCAATTACGGCAATAACCAGAGTATCACCCAGCACAGTGATTCCACCGGTTGTTATATCCCAGGCTTCAGGAGCATCAATATCTGCATCCTCAACTCCACCCGTAGAACCCGTATTATGCATATTCCATTGCAGATCAAATGATGAATCATCCGGAAATAACTCACGCTGTGAAATGTAATGATTGAACTGAGCTTCCTGAACCGAAGAGTGATTTTTTATATGTTGTTTTATTAGGGAATCATCTACCTTCCCGGGTTCAAAACCAAATAGCCAGATTTTCATTCTTTTGGAAAGCAGGCTTATCCTATGTAAATTAACAGCTTTCATGTCAGTTTCCAGGTTTTCTATTGTTTCATCATCAATGTTAGAAAGCTGGATCATGATCTCACCGGGGACATAAGCCTTTTCTGCAGCAAAAATATTTACACAAAAAAGAGCTAAAATAAGAATTAGAATAGATTTTTTCATATTTCCTCCTATATTATTGTGAGTATCGAGTCATTGTACCTTACGACTCGAGTGAACTTTTAATACAATCTTTCTCTTACACAGTTCCATCTGTGTAACGCTGATAATTTCTGTCACACTGAGTAGGAGCGAATGCGACGTATCGAAGGGTTCAGTTTGGTCATTCTTTCACTATCCTTCGATACTTGGCTAAAGCCAAAATCCAACCTTAACATTGCTTCGGCTTCACCATTTAAACAGTAGAGACGATTACCTTAATCGTCCGTTTACACGTTATGCCAACAATGACAAGTCTCGACTCGTAAGTTTGCGACGAGTCGAAGCAAACATAAGATCGAGTCGTTGTACCTCACGACTCGATGTTTTTAAAAATCAAGTTTAAGTCCAACCGGTCTATGATCGGAAACATTATTATCGTATTCGCTTAAACCGCCATCAAGAAGATCATCAATACATAAAGTTTCAGCATAAGAATTCGGTAGAACAAATTCATCGAAAAGTTCATTTGTAATTAGAATATGATCAAGGTGACTGGGCCAGCTCGGATACGACCAATAAACAGATGAGCCTTCCGCAATTTCCATATCTGTAAAATCATATTCATCAGCTTCATTCAAAAAAGAAACAAACACATTATTACTTTGTAAATCGGTAAGTTCATCGTTCATATCACCCAGTATGATCACATTTTCATCCGGCAAGTTTTGCGAAATATATTCATCCAGCAAATTGCAGGCATCGTATCTTCTGGTCTCTTCATCCCATGCATCACCCAGATCCAGATAACCGTCACCCAATGCCTTAAGATGATTATTGATAATATAAACATTGTTTCCATTCCATTGCATTTCCATTAACAGCGGACGGCGCGGGAATTCTCTGCTGTAATCATAGGAACTGTAGATCTCATAAATATCGGTAATTTCGATAATATTTGTTTTGTAAATATATGCCAGATTAACCGAATAACTTGCTGTAGAAGCACGATATCCAGCCCATGTATTAAGTGGATCATCATTATTCAGTGTTTCAATTACATATTCAAAATATGTATTACTCTCAATTTCCTGCAAAGCATAAATATCGGCGTTCAACCCACGAATTATTTGAGCTGCATAATCTACAGTTACACTTAAATTTTTTGGGAAATGTTCGAGATTCCACGTTACAACTTCCAAAGTTGGATCCGATCCGAAATTCAAACTTTGAAATCCCATCTTTAAAAAAACACTTTCTTCATCGCTCCATTCACTTTGACTATCTGCGTAAATTGCAGCAACCCTATAATAGTAAGTAGTACTTTCGGTTACATCAGGGTCAATGTAATCATAGATTTCAGTTTCTATTGTATCAATAATTACAAAATCTCCACTCTCTGCTTTTCGTTGGATTAAAAAACCCATTTCATCTCCATTAAAGTAAACCCAGCTTAACGAAACCTCTTGAACATAATTACAGTCAGCATTTAGATTGGTAGGTCTATCAGGTACGAAAACACTTACTTCATCGCTCCATTCACTTTGATAATCATCACTCAATGCTGCAATCATATAATAATAAGTAGTTCCAACATTTACGTTAATATCTTTATACTCGTAAATACCTACATCGGTTGTATCGATAATGGCATAAACTCCGTCCTCTGTTTTTCTTTGGATAAGAAAGCCTTCAACAATTCCGTTATCGTAATTCCAGCTAAGAGTAACTTCCTGAACATAATTACACTCAGCTTCAAGATCGGTAGGTCTATCAAGATTTGTATTCGGTTCTGTAGTTGTTCCGCAGAATGTTAGTAATATTGCCAGCAATATGATGTAAATTATCTTTCTCATTTATTTATCCAACTCCTCAATTAATTGTACAGCAACAGATATATCTTTAACTACGAAATCCGGTTTGTATTTGGTTTCATTTCTTTTTTGTAAGAATTCATTTTCTCCACCACCTGAACGAACAAATATCGTTCTTAGTCCGGCATTTTTTCCAAATCCGATATCAGAATATTTGTCTCCGATCATAAAGGACTCTTTCACATTTAAATGATATTTCTCCTGCGCTTGCCGGAACATTCCAATATCGGGTTTTCTATCTTCATGCTGAATGTTATAAGGTTCCACAATCCCACTTTCATGATATGGTGAATAGAAGATCTCATCTATCTTTGCATCTCCTTTTGCCAGTTCACTTACCAATTTGGCGTTGATCTTCTCGACATCATCAATTTTGAAGTAACCATAGGCAACTCCAGCCTGATTAGTTACAATGATGACCAAATATCCCATTTTATTCAGTTTGGAAATTGCTTCAGCTGCATAAGGATAAAGATGCAGATCATCGGGTTTATTTATGTAGCCGTGTTCATCGGAATTTATAGTTCCATCACGATCTAAAAAAACAGCTTTTTTCATATTCCTCCAAGTTTATCGGTCAATTCAGGGAATTGACCCTACGAGAAAATTAATGTAGAGACGATTACCCTTAATCGTCCTAATGTTAACATCTCATTCTCGTTACACAGCTGGAGCTATGCAACGAGTTGGAACAGAGCTTTGAATTAATAATTCCTTCCTGCTTTTCTCTTGTTCTCTCTCTTGTGTTTGAAGATAGGGACACACTTTTGCCAGCATCGGTAGTGCAGGCAGCAGGGTGAGTTCTAATTTAACTATTATCGGAAGTACTGAATTTAAGCGCATCGGGAAGTTTGATATTAAAGAGCTGGAATTTGTAGTTCCAGTATTCACCCTGCTTTGTATATTTAAATGTCATCTTCCAACAATGCAGATCCCGCGTAATAGTAAAATTGTGCGATACCAACTCATCCGCTTCCAGATCAATATAATTATCATAAGAAATTGACCAGTTTTTTGTCACGCGTGCCGAAACAGACATTCGCAAATTACTATTATAATCATTAATTGCATATTGTGCTTTATTGAGTTTATAAATGTGAGATACTGTAAATGCCCAACTTTTTTCTTCCTTATCCAGTTCATCAAGTTCTTCCAGAGTAGTTATGGTTCGTTCGGTATCGGTATCGACCGAATCACTGCTAAAAAAATCACCGGTGACAAAGTCATTTTTTGGCAGTGGGAAATAATCTACATAACCTGCATCTCCGGATAATTTAAGTGCAGATGTAATATTGAAATTCCAGTTTGTTACACCCAGTTCCCAATTACGTGGATCCCAACCATTAACACCCAGATCATAAGTTGCCTGCGAGAAACTTCCTTTAGGGGTTGTAGAAATATCAACAATACCAAGACTGATCTTATTTGGCTTTAGTGTTAGTGAATGCGAAATATCACTAAACCCGTTATCTTGTTCATAGTCATAACTTATACTGGACGTAATGTTAAAGAAATCATTAATCTTACGTTCTTTTATATTCTTTGTTGCAGCAAGTTTAAGTTGCCATTTATTTCCCAGGGAAAAACTCACTTTTCTGCTTTTAGCAGCAGAACTCACATTTATACCGCCAAAACTGTAGAATCTATCATTATCGGAAAAGTCGGGACGATAGGTAAAGCTCATTCTTGGAGTAATGATATGACGGATCGCAGAGATATACAACCCAGGTATAGTTCTCATACCATAAAGATTAAATGATAAAGTAGAACTGGAATAGTAATCCATACCCCGCACAAACTTCACATCATTTTTATCTCTATCGAACCAGGCTTCATTACCGGAAATAGATTGAGATAAATTCAACCATCCCTTAAGTTTATAAGAATAACTTAAACTTGCTGAATGTTTCACGCCGGCATTATGCTGGTTTCCTGTGGCATAAGTTGTATCGGGACCAAGTGTATCATCATAAAGTACATCCCATATTGTAGCTGTCGAATCGTTTATATCTCCTTCATGAGTTGCCTTAACTCTATAAGAATAAGAAAAATTCCCCCACCATACATCTTCAGGAATATTAGCGTTCTCATCTACAAAAATCTCATAAATTGGTCTGGATGGTAAGATCAATGACACACTTGGCAAAGTAATATCTTTTGTTTGATTTTCCAGATCATCGGTATAGTTTGCAGTGATAGATAACGTACTATTAAAAAGCGGTCTCTTAAATTCCATCCTGGAGGTGATCTGCTCTGCCAGACGTTCATCAAGGTTTTCACTTCCTTCCCAAACCCTTTTACTGCTCACAAAATTTAGGTTCATGTCAAAAGTGGTCTTATTGCCAAAATCGTGATGATGCCTGTTTTTTATGTTCCATTCATATTGTGATATTCTAGGATCTAACACATTCTTTTGTAAAATTGCATTAAAGAAACCGTTATGAACATATCTTTGTTTATATTTGGAACGAATACCCAGTTCCCAGCCTGTCAATTCGTAATAATCCAGTGCTAATGTAATATCGGCATGATCTCTATATGCAATATAATATGCAATATTCTCAATGTACTTTCCTCTGTAATTATTCCATCCAGGAGAAGGAACCAAAATGCCTGTTTGCCTACCACGTTTCAAAGTAAAAGTTGCAAAAGGAAATCCGAAAACGGGAAAATGGTTTACATAAAAGGCAACCGGTCTTGCTACAAATTTATCATCACGGTAAAATCGAAGCTCTTTTGATTTAATATAAAAATGCGGATGTAATGCATTACAGGTTGTAAAGACCCCATCGTCTACATCGTAAATATCATCATCAATTTTTCTTATCTCGCTGCCGTAATAATAGCCTTTATCGAATTTGCTGGCTCCACTTGTCACCATACCCCACTTTGTTTGAAGATCGTAACTAATATCTCTTCCCAGCATATTTTGAGATCCATCCTGCAAATAAGATTTTCCTTTCGCAAAAGCCTGTTCTTTTTTAAGATCAATTGCTATAGTATCTGCATTTATTATAGAAGAATGGTAAGTTACAGAAGTGTTCCCGCTTAATTGGATGATCTCTTTTTCTACATTGTAATCAATACTATCTGCTATATAAAAAAGTGAATCAAGTTGAAAACTTTCAACAACCTCTAATGAATCTTTTAATAAAGAATCAGGGATAAAGGGTTTTGCTTCTTCCTGAACTTCCTGTGACCAGGAAATTAAAGCTACCGAGATAAATATCGAAGCAAAGATTATTATCACTTTTTCTCTATTAACAGAATTTTTCATAGCTGGCATTATTTTGGACATAATAAATGTGTCAAGTCTGGTGTGCATCAAGGTATAATGGTTAGTTCCGACAATAATATACGCAACAAATGTTTTGACACAATTGAAATAGAAAAATTTCTTTTCTGGTAGAGGTTAGAAATGAAAAATAATAAATGTATACTTTGGTGTCAATCTTTCCAGTATTCAGATGAAAAAGTTAAAGGGATCAAATGGATCAAATAATATATATTGGATTATTTATTTTTCTTTTTTCCGCTGTTCTGCAGGGTCTAACCGGTTTTGGATTTTCCATTCTTGCAGTTCCGCTGATCACATTGTTCATATCACCCAAAACAGCAGTTCCAATTCTTCTCATTTATTCAATGATCATTAATATTGTTGTTCTATATTCTACTAGAAAGGCAGTTAACTTAAAAAAGATCTGGATACTGCTGGCAGCAGGAATTATCTCAATGCCATTAGGTACGCATCTGCTTGTAATAATGAACGAAGATCTACTTAAAATATTCATTGGTTCAATGATATTAATTTTTGGAATTCTGTTGCTCATTGGTTTTCGAAAGCAATTCAAAAACGAGAAATTAGCAATGCTGCCTGTGGGAATGCTCAGCGGTTTGCTGGGTGGCAGTATTTCCATCAGTGGTCCACCTATTATTCTTTTTCTTTCGAATCAAAATGTAGATAAACAGACATTCCGTGGTAATCTAGCAGCGTATTTTTTAATTTTGAATTTGTTCACCGTTCCGGTTTATTATTGGAATGGACTTCTCACAAAAGAGGTCTGGAACTATTCATTAACCTTCCTTCCCGCTCTCCTGATCGGTGTTTTCGTGGGAAATCTTTTATCTCATAAGATCAAGGACAATCATTTCAGAGAACTTACCTTGATCCTCTTGATTTTAATGGGACTTCTTTCTATCATCTCTGGATTAAATTAAATAATTTACGATGTTCAAATCTTTTGAAAGAAGACTTTAAAAGTATATAAATCTTGTATACAAATTTAAATATCTTGCGGGAAAACATATTTGTTCACTTCTTGTCTTCATAGAATATTCTGGGAGGAATAGATGAGATTTATAAAACTTCTTATAATTGCTTTATTATTTTCACTTTTAACAGCTTGTGGTCCTGCAACCAAGACTTCGATTCTGCAAAAGCCATCAGGTGCTACTTTGGATGATCAAATGAACCTGCTAACCAGCCAGATCATTTCCAGTTTCAATCAATCGAATGTGCAAAAGATCGCTGTAATCGAATTTGCAAATCTGGAAGGAAACGTAACACAGCTTGGCAGATTTATTTCAGAAGAATTGATAACTCGGATTTTCACATCCGGAAGGTTTGAAGTTGTAGAACGTAATTTACTGCAGAAAGTGCTGGAAGAACAACAACTCGGTATGACTGGTTACATCGATCAACAAACTGCAATCAGTATAGGTCAAATTTTGGGTGTAGATGCCATCATCACAGGTTCGATAACTGACCTTGGTAAAAACGTAAAGATCAATGCTCGTTTAATTTCAACCGAAACCGGTTCTGTTTTTGCTGTGGCATCGGTAAATGTTCAAAAAGATTCTACCATCAAGCTTTTGATGGGTGAAAGTATGCAAAAATCAGGTTCAAACACCAACAACAATTCTTCTCATGAACCTCAGTATTCAGGCTTGAAAGCTCCAATTGTAAGTCATGGAATTCAGTTTGTTCTAAAGGAATGTTTTTTTACAAATGGTTCGGTTTCTGTTATCTTCGAAGTAACAAACATGGATATGGATAAAAACATTTCTCTTTGGGATAGAGCAAAGAATAATAATCTTCGGATGATTGATGATCAAGGACGGGAATTTAAAAGTACAGAACAATTTTTGGGCACTCATAAGAAAGGCTGGAACGGGATCGCAGACGTGATGCTGGTACAGGATGTGGGAACACAATATATTGTTAAATTTAATAATGTAACAACCAAACCTACAACAGTTAAACGAATCGATCTACTACTGGAAATTCCTGAGCTGAACAATTATTTTACTATTACTTTCAGAGATATTACGGTAAATTAGAAGAAATTTTAGTCGTATATTTTTTACATTTGCTTGCGTTTTGGTCGATTTTTTAAGAATCGTAAGAAGTTTTGCGAAGACGACTTGAACCATAATACTAAACTCTCCATCTTGGTAAACAACTACTTAGCTCAAGGCTTGTCTTTTCTAATTTTGCAAACAGTTTGCAAATGAAAAGATAGCCATGCTGCCTGTGGGAATGCTCAGTGGTTTATTGGGTGGCAGTATTTCCATCAGCGGTCCACCGATCATTCTTTTTCTATCGAATCAGAATGTGGATAAACATACATTTCGTGGTAATCTGGCAGCGTACTTCTTTATTTTAAATTTGTTAACCGTTCCGGTATATTATTGGAATGGGCTTCTCACAAAAGAGGTCTGGAACTATTCATTAACCTTCCTTCCAACTCTCCTGATCGGTGTTTTTGTGGGAAATCTTCTATCTCATAAGATCAAAGATGATCATTTTAATAATTATGGGGTTACTTTCTTTGTTTCAGGTATGAAGTAAATCCATTTTCAATAATCATATAGCTATTTTTAAGTTGACATTTTTTTTAAAATCTCATTTTTATGATTTTGGTGTTTAATATTGAAAGTAAACAGATTTATGAATGAATTAAAAAAGGAGGTTTTTATGATGTTATCTAATCAATTTCGTTTGTTTGTGATGGTGCTGGTATGCACTTTCACTATGATGC
>JAQICU010000132.1 GCA_027858325.1 Candidatus Cloacimonadota bacterium | reverse complement strand
ATTAAGGTTAGATATAATAATTATATAAAATTATAATGTTTAATTAGGTAAAGGTTTTTAATTGATATGTATTAATAATAAGTAATATTATTTCTCGCTCTTCTCTAAATTGTTCCGTTTTTAGAACTTCCGTAACTTCTGATTCTTTATTAAATGTTCTTCTTTTTTTTCTTATCTTAGAAGCTACAGCATGTCCGGATAGTCCATATGTTTCTGCAATGTCCTGAATTAAGAGTTCCTGAGCAACTTCATCTTCTATTTCATTGAGAATATCAAACAGAACAGAAAGCTTACCCTTTTTATCAACACCAATAACTTCATCATCTTTTAAGAATTCAGCAAGAGGTTTTGCAATATCTATCATGTCCTGCATACTGGTCGCACCATTATTCCTGATGTAGCTATCAGGATCATCTTCCTCAGGCAATCCTATAATTTTCACATTACAACCTTTACCCAAGATCTTTCCGGCAGCGCGAACAGCAGCTTTTCTACCTGAACTATCTCCATCATACAACATATAAATATTTTCTGTGAATCTTCTTAATATACTAATTTGAGAATCAGTTAATGATGTGCCAAGCGACGCAACACAATTTGTATAGCCATTCTCATAAAGTCTTAAAAAATCTGTATATCCTTCACATATCAAAGCTTGATCTTTTTTGGATATTGTGTATTTAGTATCAAAAAGACCATACAGTTCATTCCCTTTTGTGTAGATATCTGTTGTTGGGGAATTTACATATTTTCCACCAGATTGACTATCGTGTAATTTTCTTCCTCCAAAAGCTACAACTTTTCCTGCAGATGAATGGATTGGGAACATGATCCTTTCCCTGAAAAGATCATTATTATTGGAAGTGAACAAACCCGTTGATGCTAGGATCTTTTCATTAATATCATTTTTAAGCAAATAATTGCGCAATCCACCGTAAGAATTTAGTGCAAATCCTAGTTTGAATTTTTTTGTAGTTTCGTCCTTTATATCTCGCTCTGCCAGATATTCCAAAGCGCTGCTTCCATGTTCAATTAAATTTTTAGAAAAGTATCCAGTAGTTAATTCATAAATTTTGTAGATCAAGTCACGTTTAGAATCTTTGCCTTTGCTCTGCATCGTCTGTTTTACGGTTATACCGGCACGTGCAGCAAGTTTCCTTAAAGCTTCGGGAAATGATATCTTCTCGAATTCCTGTACATAAGTAATTACATTCCCACCTTTTCCACAACCAAAGCATTTGTAGATCTGCTTCTTTGGGCTAACAACAAAAGAGGCTGTTTTTTCATCATGAAACGGACACCGAGCTTTAAAGTTACTGCCCGTTTTCTTCAGAGGAATATAACTGTTGATAACATCAACGATATCATTTCTTTCAATAATTTCATCGATTACATGCTGATCCATTATTTCTCCCCTATTCCTTGATCTTAACTACTGTCACACCACTTCCACCAGCTTCAGGTGGTGGTGAAAAAAATTCTTCGGTATTCTTATTTGTACTAAGGTAATTTCTAACTTTTGCTCGCAAGGCTCCCGTTCCTTTCCCGTGTACAATACGTATTAGTGGGAGTCCACTTACAACTGCGTCATCAATGAGAGTCTCGATTTCCGGTAAAGCCTCTTCAAATCTATATCCAAGTATCTTCAATTCAAATTTTGCATCATGCTTTGGAACGCTGATATGCTTCTTATTGTTTGATCTTTTTGCTTTTTTATCTGTAATTTGATAGAGTCGATCTGATGTTGTATTAAGGAAAATCCCGTCCATATCAACCTTGATATTCTTTCCTAAGATCTCGGCTATTTCTCCTTCCATCTCCATCTCTTTAAGCCAAACCTTCATCCCGATCTTTGGCTTATTAACTGATTCACGTGAAATTTCCGAAAGTTTTTCTTCTTCCTCACTTAGATTTTGATTAAGCTGTATTACTTTTTTCAATGATCTTTGAAATTTATCTTTTTTCTCTTTTTTATCAGATTGTTTTATCTCCTTAATCTCCAGGTTCAGCTCTTTCTGCATGGAAGTAAGGAATTCACGGGCATCTCGCAAAGATTTCTTTTTAATTTCTTTTTTGTCTTTTTCTAAAACTTCTATTTGAGTTTGATGCTCGGAGATCTTCTGATTTAAAAGTGCCGTTTTCAATTCAAAATGGTATAACTGACGTGAAAGAGATTTTTTCTCTTCAGACATTTTCTTGATCAATTCAGTCAATTCCACATTCTGTTTACCGGTTAAATTTTTTGCTCTATCAATAAGTTCTTTTTGTAATCCAAGTCTGGATGCAACTTCAATTGCAAAACTATTTCCTGGTAAACCAAGTTTAAATTGAAAGGTTGGTTTGTGTTTATCAGGATCAAATTGCATAGCAGCATTTATGCATTTATCATGTTTCTCAGCGAAAACCTTTAGAGATGTATAATGTGTACTGATCAGCCCTACCGCATTTTTTTCTGCCAAGTCTTCCAAAATAGCTTGAGCTAAAGCTGATCCTTGTTCGGGATCTGTTGCAGCACCGATCTCATCGATAAGAACCAATATTTTTGAGTGAGTATTTTCTGTCATTTCTCGGATGTTCTTAATGTGGGAGGAGAATGTACTAAGAGCATTTTCAAGCGACTGGCTATCTCCGATATCAGCGAAAACAGAATCAAATGAACCGATAATACTGGAAGGATCTGCTGGGATTGGTAAACCTGATTTTGCCATTAATGTAAGCAATCCAACAGTTTTTAGTGTTACTGTTTTCCCACCTGTATTAGGACCTGAGACCAGCAGCAGGTTATAATCATATCCAAGCTCCAGATCAAACGGGATCACATCTTCAAATTCCTCAAAAGTAAGTATAAGAAGCGGATGTCTTGCTTTCTTCAATTTGATTTGTGAGTTTTCTGAAAGCACTGGTTTTTCTGCTTTGAGTCTGTTTGCAAACCTGGCGGAAGCAAAGAAGTAATCCAATTCTTGAAGATAAATTATTTCTTTCAATAATTCAGTTTTATGATCAAGGATCATCGATGTATAGTCTTTGAATATTCGGAAGATTTCCTGTTTTTCTTCGCTGGATACAAGTTCAAGATCATTATTCAATCCAACGATCTCTTGAGGTTCCATATAAATTGAAGACTTGCTGGAAGACCGTCCATGAACGATTCCGGATACAAATGGAGATGCTCCCTCTTTTATGGGAATCACATATCTGCCATCACGCTGAGTAACGATATTATCGTGCATGAATTTACTGATAGAAAGTGATTCAACTTTTTTATTAAGAGTGGAAACCAGGTTTTTTCTAACCTGCTTTTTCTTTCTGCGGATCGAGGCGAGAGCAGATGATGCATTGTCTTTAACGTCACCATCGTTTTCAAATATCTGGTTAAATCGATTTTCGATATCTTCAAGTGGAATTATCCTGTTAACGAATTTTATATATTCAGGATGATCATTCAGTTCTTCAGTGTTCTTTGATATCTGATTAGCAGTTGAAACATTAAAATATATTTGTTGAAATTCTTCAAAGTTAAACGTTTGATGTTTCTGTTTTGAAATGAGATCTTCAATATCGGAGATAAGTTCGAAATCGTGCGATATGCCTTTTCTTAATAAGATTTGAATTTCTGAAGTAAGCTCAAGTTTATGGTTTATCCCTGAAATTATATTCATCGGTTGCAGATCTAAAGCCAGTTTACTTCCAAGTTTAGAATGACATTCCTGTGCGAGGAAATATTTGATCTTATTATACTCGAGCTGCTTATGTGAATTCATTTATTTAGCTATCTTGTCATTGATAAGCTTTTCAATTTTCTCTGTGCTCTCATCAATATCCTTTTCCATGTTTTGCATTTTCTCTTTTAGTCCAGGATATTTTAATTCAATTTTGTCTGTAACTTTACGAATATTCTCTGTTATTTTAGAAGAAGATGTGAAATCACGGATCTGTTCATTAAAAGGCAACAGATTTAATAGAAGAAGAATTATAGCAATAATCAGAGCACCATTAAATACACCAAAGAGTGCTCCCAATAATCTATCCAGCCATTTCAAATGAAGAAATTCTATAATCATTTGTAAAATTTTAATAGTCATCTTTGCAATTAATATTATTGCTATTGCAATTAGAATGTAAGAAACTGCTATTGCTATAAACTCACTAAAACCAAACTTTACAATAAGTATACCCTTAACGATATGCCCTGTTTTAGCAATTAATATTACGATAATAAATAAACTAAAGAGACTAATAATACTATTGATAAAACCTTTCTTGATTCCATGAAATAACAGAACTACAAGAAAGATACCGAGGATAATATCCAGAATATTCATTTCCAATCCTTTGTTAAATATCAAACAATTTTTAGAGTAAAATGGGGAGATAAACTATCTCCCCCGCAAATTATAAGAACTCTATTGATGATGAATCAGCTTTGCAATTCTCTTCTAACAATTGCACTTAAGCTTTTACCATCTACATTATTGCCGAGTTTCTCTTTGAGAAATTTCATTACATTTCCCATATCCTTCATAGATTCAGCATTAAGATGGGCAATTGCTTCGCTGATCTCTTTTTCTAATTCAGCTTCAGAGAGTTTTTCCGGTAAATAAACATTAATGATCTCAACCTCTCTATTCTCGATCTCCGCAAGTTCAGGACGGCCACCTTGTATATAAAGTTCAGCTGCCTGCTTTCGTTGCTTTACCTGAATATTGAATACAGAAATAATCTCTTCATCAGAAAGCTCTTTCCTTTGTTCCAGCTTCTGATATTGAACTGCAGATTTCAAAGCACGAAGAACTTTTAATTTGTCTTTGTCCCTCTCTTGCATTGCTTTTTTTAGATCAATATTAATTTGTGTGAGCATATCTTTATGAAAAACGTCTCTGTTTTCTAAGACGCTTCATGGCCTTTCTTATTTGATCGTTCTTCTCTTTTTTGCGAACTACACTTGGCTTTTCATAATATTTATTCTTCTTAACGTCAGATAAAAGACCAGCTCTTTCGCAAGACTTTTTGAATCTTCTAAGGAGTACCTGAAAAGATTCACCACTTTTAGCAACAACTTTTGGCAAAGAAATCACCCCCCTTTCATTTAAGTGAAATTCAAAATTCTGAGTATCACTTATCCTGTCAAGCCTAAATATATTCATATTAATAATTTATATATATAATTTGAGGATAGTACATACTATCTGCTCTCTAAAGCTTTTTGGAGATACATTTAGCTTACTTAATTTATTGATTTCCAAAAAAAAGCTTGAATAAATATCAGAGATTTTAGTTATTGCACAAAATAAAAAAATACATGAAATATATTTGGAGGAAGTAGAATGTTAGAAGGACTTAGAAAGCACGCATCATGGATAGTAATAGTGATCGCAGCTGTTTTTATTCTCTCAATGGCAATTGGTGGAATTAGCAGTATATTCATTAAAAAGCCATTTGTGGGTAGCATTGCAGGTGAAAAGATCTATCCGAATGATTTTAGTGAGTATTTACAAAATGCTTATGCTGGTTATGCACAGGAAAATCCTGACAAAGAAATTGATGAACAAACTGCAAAACAACTAAATGACCAAACGTGGAATCAACTTGTTCAACAGATGTTATTTGATAAAGAAGTAAAAAAACGTCGGATTAAAATTACTGATGACGACGTTATAGAAGGATTAAAAAATCCACCAGAGGATATTACATCCATTCCTCAATTCCAGACTGATGAAGAATTTGATTATTCAAAATATGAGACACTTTTGATGGAAAATCCTGAATTTGCTAACTGGCTGGAAAGCCGTATTAGGGGAACTCTCCCATATCAAAGACTCTATGATGATGTAAAATCAGAAGTTACCGTTACAATTGAAGAAGTTGAGCAGCAGTACATCGATGACAATAACCTTGCTGATGCAGATGTGATCTTTTTTAATCCTAATAAGATAAAAGATGTAGAGGTTACTGATGAAGACTTGCAGCAATATTACGATGAGAATAAAGAAGAGTATAAAAAAGATCCTGCTAGGAAGCTTAAATATGTAGCTATTGATCTTGAACCAAGTGAAGCTGATAAACAAATTGTGAAAACAAAAGTTGATTCAATATACAATCTTGCAGTTAGCGGTGAAGATTTTGCTGAGCTTGCCAGAAATTATTCTGAAGGTCCTTCCGCTCCTCAAGGTGGAGATCTTGGTTATTTCACAAGAGGAAGAATGGTTCCCGTTTTCGAAGAAGCAGCATTCCAATTAAGCATAAACGAGATCAGTGAACCTGTTCAAAGCAGATTTGGCTGGCATATTATAAAGCTTATTGATAAGAGAACTAAAGATGGAGCAGAAGAGATCCAGGCAAGCCATATACTCCTGAAAGAAGAAGCTTCTGAGGCAACAAAAGGGAATTTGTTAGTTCTGGTAAACGATCTTTATGAGAATGCAAAAAATACTAATTTGGAAAAAGCTGCTGAAGATCTTGCTTATGAGGTCAAAGAGACGACTGAAATTTACGAATCATCGCAATATATAGGTGGTATTGGCAAGAATGAAGAACTCATTAAATTTGCATTTAGCAACAAAGTGGGAAAACTTAGTGAACCGATCCTGAAAGACGATGGTAACTATATTCTCTGCGAAGTATCATTTATTATCGGTGAGCATTATCAAGAATTTGAAGATGTTAGAAGTAGAATAGAGAACTCAGTTAAAAAAGAGAAGAAAAAAGACATATCACAAACAAATGCTCTTGAATTTACCAATAAATATAATACAACAGAGTATATAAAAAATGCTGAATCAGAGGGATATGAAGTTGTTGAAGCACTGAATGTAAAAATTAATAACACATTTAAAATAATCGGTAAAGACGAAACTCTAAATGAAGCTATTCTTGCTAAAGAAGCCGGAGAATACACCGATATTATCAATGGTGACAGGGCTTCCTATATTGCATTTGTAAAAGTTCGGACACAACCGGATATGGATAAATTCGAAAAAGAACGAGAAAAACTCATGGAAGAAGCTCAAACGAAAGCTGAAAATGAGCACTTGAATGAATGGTTTGAGAAATTGAAAGAAGATGCTGAAATTATTGATAATAGAAGTGATTACTATAATTAGAATTTTCTGAAGTTATCATAACATATTAAAAGCGGGTAAAAAAACCCGCTTTTTTTTTATCTAAAGAAGAAAGACAAACTTGATCCTGAGCTCGTGTCACCCTGAGCCCCGATTAATCGGGGAAGGACGAAGGATCTAACATACAAAATCGCGTTTGTTATTTATCCAAATTAAAACTATGTGGTAATAACTCTGCTATATTTGTTTCAAGTTCATCGGTTAAAGAAACAACTTTGATCTTAAGGTCAGATGAAAATTCTGAGATAACCTGACGGCAAGCCCCACAGGGATAAAATAATTCATCGGTATTAGAAAAGATCACCAGCTCAGTAAAATTTATCTCACCTTCGGAAACAGCTTTGAATATAGCTGTTCTTTCTGCACAGTTTGTTAAACCGTAAGATGAATTTTCAACATTGCAACCTGTAAATATTTTCCCGGATTTGGTAAGTAATGCTGCCCCAACCCGAAAACCGGAATATGGAACATAAGCATTTTCTGATACTTTTTTTGCTGCTTCAATTAATTTCTGTTTCATTGCTTTCTCCTTTTCCACTATCAAACCCAGTTTTTCATAAAAGAATTGTAAAGTAATT
>JAQICU010000065.1 GCA_027858325.1 Candidatus Cloacimonadota bacterium | reverse complement strand
TATTAGAAGGTCGGGAGCTTTTTGATAATAGAGACGATTTGGCCAGAAGAAAAGTGGAATTCTGGGTTCAATTGGCAAACCCATTTCTTGTTGGAAACGTTCCTTATTCAAAGCTTTATTCTCTTTCATAGTAAACTTGTTATAATTAATAATTCCATGTAAAAGCTTGGGATTTACATTATCGTTGGGAGCATTTAAAATTCCACTCGCCCTACCCGTTTCATATTTATTCTTTATTACATTATAAAGTGGTGTTGATACAATATCAGGAAAAACATTGTGATACAACTCTTCCAAAAATGTTTCACTAACGGTATTAAAATGATCAGCAGCAAAAACAGCACTTGCTGTAAAATCTACTTTATTTGTCTTAAAATGCTTGTCCCAGTTTTCTTTCATATTATTCGGAAACTCTTCAAAATACAGCCATTCATCAAAATCCATGGGACGGATCCCGCTTAGTTCAATGTTCATCATTGTCTGTTTTTCTGTAAAAATATTATGCAGTGTAAATAATGATTTTATCCCTTTTGATCTTGCCGCAGCAGGAATTAAACCGGTCATCCAATCATTACAATGCACAATATCAGGTTGGATATAATCAAGCAGAAGGTTGATAACATGTCGTTGATATGCCAGCGATCTGCGAACAGGACTGTGAATTGTGCCATCATCATAAGGTGTATTCAAATAGGAAAAAGCACTATCATTAACGAGATGAATTCCTTTTCCACTTAGCACAACAGCTAATCTATCGATTTGCCGATTTGTAATATCAGCAACATGTTTAATTTTGCTGTCATATTTTGGTAGAACGATATGCAGATCATAATCTTTATTCTCGTTCAGATTTCGAATAAGACCGGCAGAGATATCTCCCAGTCCGCCACCTTTGGCAGAGACAAGATTAGCAGCATTTCCCATGCCTTCCGGAAGTTCTGTAACTTCCGGTGTGCAAATGAGGATCTTGGGTTTATCGGATGTTTTTACTATCTTCGTATATTCTTTAAAAATATCTTGCTGCATCTGTTTATTTGCATCTGATTCTGTATTATTTGCCATCTAAACCTCCAAGATATTTTTGATTAATTTTTCAATTTGATACTCCGATTTCTCCTTGACTTTTCGAATTCTTTCAATAAACTTTTTGAAACTCTTCTGCTTGGATTTTTTATTTCCAAGTGAAATCAAATTTACAATTTCCAGAGTATCGATCAACTCATCAAATGCTTCTTTATTAAACCAAAGTTTATTGTTATATTCATTGATATTGAGATAGTTAATCACTTCAGCTGTTTCTAATATTCTGGTTAGCTCAAGATCAAATGAATTTTCTAAATTCCACAAATTCTGGAATTGAATGCCAATTTTAAGTAATTCAATATTAATATCAATTTTAGAATTAGACTTTATTTCTTCACCGAAAAATAATTCATCCAACCATTCAGCACTAATCAATTGATAATCTTCTTTAGATTTTATTCTCCCAAGGTGCCGCATTAAAATCCATGAAATTAGATAGATCTTTTTATCATCTGATAATTTATAATCTGCGTGATTCTTATAATAAAAAGATAGGTCATTTGAGATTAGTTTTGATATTTCAGAGATCTCGATTTTTGAGTTTATCCATTTTTTCAGGACTGTTAGAAAATCTTCTATCCGGCTTAATAATTCCAACCTGAATTCTGTAAACTCCTGCAATGTTGTTATTTGCAATAACTGAGATAGAACACTCCAATCGTAATAAGTATGGAAACTTTCTAGAAGTGGAAGTAATTCAAGTCGTTTTAAGGAATGCTGAATGTTCTCTGTTCCCCCACCCTGAAGATATTTTGCCAGCTTGGAATAATGGTTTTCAATATCATCTTTTACTTCAAAAATGTTCAAATAAACTGCATATTTAAAAGCTCCTAAGTCCTGGAATAATCCCTTTTCGCGGATTTCTTTGGAATTACGTATAAATTCAAGTCCCGAAATCTCATCTTTGAAAATAACGAAATAGTCAGGATCATTTTGCAAATTCCAAGCAGAACCCAGATTTTTTTTGATCCAAATGGTTTCTTTGTCTTTTTTAATTGGAAAATTTGCCCAGGTTATCCAACCGGAAGTTTGCTGATATTTGTTGTTGTAAACTACCAGAGAATGTTGATCTTCAAATTTATTGGTGTAAGCAAACACGTTTTCGTTAAGTGCATTATCCTCTGTAACAAAATCAAAAAGAATAAAACTTTCTACTTCGGAGAAAAGGTATCTTTTATTTAGCAATGGAAATATTTCTCGATTGTGTCTTTCGATCAGATCTTTGTCTTCATTTTCCTGCCATTTTGCCTTTTTGAATTCCATGCCATAACGCTCGGTAAACCCTTCGATCTGTCCATGAGCATACATGGGCAATCCTGGCATAGTGCTCATCACAAGACATACTCCAAAATATTTATCGTCTTTACCAAATTGTGCAATTGCCGTGTCTTCATCGGGATTGCTCATAAAATTGACAAAACGTTTTAAAATTTGCGGATTGAATTCTAAAATATTAAAAATTGATTATCTAGATTTTGCATTTTCCTCATCTTTCAACATATTCATAAAAGCGCTATTATAAACGCGATGCATTCCCAGTGTTCGCACAAAATATCCTTCCATCATCCAAAAAGCTTCTGCCAGAAGAAGTGTGTCAGGTGCTTCAATTGCGACTCTATCAACCACTTCCCGCCAGAATTCATTGGGGAATATTTTGTTGAATTTCTCTTTGCTCATGCCATATTCACTGCGTGTGGCAATATCCCCACCACTTCCGGGCTCTGGAAACCAAAGTCTTTGAACATGTTTTTTTGCTAAAGTCATCGCTGCATCAAAGCGGATAATTGGGAATTTTTTGGCGATTTCAATTATTTTATCGCTGACAGTTTTTCGCACTTCAGGAAGCAGATAATTAAGTTGCGCAGTATCATTCCAAGGTGTGCTAGTCCCATCATTTCCATGATAAATGTATCTATTTTTTCCATCTTTGATATATTGAAAAACAACTGCTGCATCTGTTTTTTGATAATAATGATCTTCTATCCTTACCTGAATTTCATTTTTCCCGGAAATATTCTCACCATTAAAAGAGTAGGAAGGAAATGGAGGATATTCAAGTTGTATAAACCACTCGGGATGCTCGACGATCCACTCTGAGTCTAATCCTGTATGATTTGGCACCATATCGCAACCAATCCGAATTCCAACATTTGCTGCTTTCCTTTTCAATTCTTCTAACGCAATATCACCGCCAAGATCATCAGCAATACGATAACCATCTAATGAATAGGCTGAAGCGATAGCATCAAGATCACCGTTTATCTCTTTAATCCTTTTGGAAGCTGCACTTCTCTGCCAAATCCCAATTAGCCAAATACCTGTAATTCCACGGCTTGCCTGCAGTTGTATTTCTTCTTCGGGGATTTGATCCAGACGTGTTACCTCGGTCTTGTATTTTTTGCTAAGTTGTTCCAACCACACATAAGTGCTTTTTGCAAGTAATATCAAATGCGGCATCCAATCTTTATCCTCGGTAAATTTCTCATACTCTTCATCATTAAACTGATGGATCTGGGCAAGTCCGGGACCAGTAAAAGGAATTTTGTTTTCTTCTCTCAATAGATCGATTCCTTGGAGCAGAAAAAATAGTTCATCATCGATTAATTCTTTCCAACTTTCTTTAATAAAATTTAGCTGATCAAATATCGAATTTGGAAATTTTATCTTAGGTTCCAAAAGAAAGCTGATGAGATCTATTTCTTTATTATCAACAGAAGGTTGTGTTTTAAAGAATTTTTTTAAATATTCAAAATGGGCAGGATAAGTACTGTCTGTTTTTAATGTTTCGTCATTAAAAAGTACCCGATATTTCTCAAAGGCAGAATTCTGATTTATCAACCAGATCAATAATGTCTCATTTAAAAAATCTGTTTCAGAAGATGATACAAATTCTTTATGATAATCCTTTGCCAATTTATCCAGATCATCTTTACCGATTTCATCGATGAGAAATTGATTAGCTTTTTTCATGATTTCCGGATTTATCTCATCTGTATATTTTGTAATTATTTTTCGTATTACACTTGTTATGATCAGCACTGCGTTCAACTCACCGGCAGTAGCTGCTTTAATGCTATTATAAACTAAATCTTTTCCTTCATTTAGTTTCTGTGTAAAATTTCGTAGTTCAATTTGATCTTCAAATATTAGTTTCCCTTCACTATTTATATTCTTTTCTACAATTTGAAATTGATATTTTACCTTTTGTAATATGGGGATTCCTAGTTTTTCTTTCATTTTTTATCTCTTTTTGTCATTAAGACACTAAGAAATAAAATCTTTGTGTCTCGTTACTTTTCTTTGCATCTCTGTTTCTTATAAGATTAATAATACCATTTAAC
>JAQICU010000008.1 GCA_027858325.1 Candidatus Cloacimonadota bacterium | reverse complement strand
GTGGTGAAAAGATAAGTAACATTATTGTTTTTTAGAAAGTACCCTTTTTGAAAAAACTCATTTTCGTTATTATCTTGAAAGAAATTTTCTAATATTAAACCTGTTTGAGAATAACAAATAATGCGCCAGCAGTTATTATAAATGTTACTTTTGTAACTGATTACTATATCCTTAGTCCCATTATCATCATAATCAAACAGTTGTAGATTAGTAAGTTCATCATCAGAATCAATCTTTTCAAAACTAAAATCGAGTTCGAAATTAACTTGTGTGAAAAGTAAAGTACTGCAAAAAATAAAGATAAGAATAAATATGTGATTTTTCATTTCACCCTCCAAACCTAAACAACTTAAGTCAAAACAGGCTGAAGCCTGCTTAACTCAAGTTTTACAACAATTCTATCTTTCCATCCTTTTTCAATTTTTCTACGATAGCCTTCACATCTTCACTACGTTCTTTTTTGGCAATGAGAAGTGCATCATCACTTTCTACAACAACCAGATCATCAATTCCAATGAGAGCAACGAATTTCTTTGAATTTACATAATTATTATTGCTGTCAATCGTTTGATTTTCACAATTTATTACATTATTATTTTCATCTTTAAGGGAAATATCGTAGAGTGCTTTCCAGCTGCCAACATCATTCCAGCCGTAATCCACGGGAATCACAACTCTTTTCTCAGCTTGTTCCATAATTCCGATATCAACCGGAATTTTTGGCATTAACGCATATTCGGAAGAGATGTCTGCCTTGAGTCCGTCTTCGTTCCATCTGGCATTGATCTTTTCCACTACTTGCGCAACCTTGGGAAGATACTCTTTGTAGGCATCGAGGATAGTTTCGATCTTCCACATGAACATTCCGCTATTCCAATAGAAATTACCGGAACTTAAGAAGTGCTTTGCAGTTTTCAGATCAGGTTTTTCCTTAAACTGTTTCACGTTAAACATTCCTTTCTCAATTTCTTTTCCTGCTTCAATATAACCATATCCTGTAGCAGGATAATTCGGTTTGATACCAAAGGTTACTAGATTATCTTTTTCAGCAGCCATTTCCCCTGTATCTAGAGAAGCCAGAAAATCGTCTTTGAGAGCAATTAAATGATCAGCCGGCAAAACTACCATTTTTTCATTCTTAGTGTACTTACGAGCGAGATATTGGACACTGAGAGCTATACATGGCGCAGTGTTCATGCCGAAGGGTTCAATAATTATATTTTCTTCAGGAAGACATGGCAAATGTTTTCTGGTAAGTTCAGTTTGAGATTCTGCTGTAACGATGTAAATGTCTTCTATTCTAATTTTTGGATGAAGACGCTTAACGGTCATTTGAAGCATAGAATCTTCTGAAATTATGTTCAAAAATTGTTTAGGATTTGATTCCCTACTTAGTGGCCAGAAACGGGTTCCAACCCCACCAGCCATAATTAACACTATCATAATATCCTCCAAAGAATAATATAATATTTATTTTGTTATTAAGTTCTATTATTTATTTCGTGTATCGATAATACTTGTGTCTTCCGGCAGATTCAATTCAAAAATATTCTCTGGTAATCTCTTGTTGATCTTGATATTTGAGAATTTGTAGAGAACAAAATTCTCATTATTATCCACAAGATTAAATTCTGTAATCATGTTATTTGAGATCGTAATCAATATTCTCTCTTTATCTGGAGTCAACAACTTGATCTTGATCGTGTCGTCAATTTGGTCAACAAGCTCTTTTTCAGACATATCCCAGTAATGAGAAATAAGTTTGTCAGGTCTTAATTCCAGTTCTATCTTATCAGATATGATGGCTTGTTCCGAAACCGGGTCATACATTGCAATAGAATTTTCATTAATTAAAAGCTTCTGCCCTACCGGTTGGGAATAAGCCATCAGAAGTTTTTCTCTATTATAATACAACTTACCTTCCGAGCTTTTATAAACATCGATTTCTTTCCAGTAATTTTCTTGAGTAAAGTTAGTCTCATAAGTGTATATAGTTGCATATTTTATCAGAACTTCGTCATACACTTTTTCCAATGTTAGATCATTTGCAATTAACAAGGTTGGAAGCAGCAGGAAAAGTAATATTTTATTCAGGTAGGTAGCCATATATCCTCAAATCCTCCTCAGATGCCAGAACTTCTCGAGATTTACTTCCTACGTGCGGACCCACAATACCGGCTTGTTCCATCATATCAATAAGTCTTCCAGCGCGCGCATAACCAATTTTAAAATGTCTCTGCAACATAGAAACCGAAGCTGAGCCGGCGAAGACGATTGCTGTTGCTGCTTCCGGGAATAGTTCATCGTCATAATCAAAACTTCCATGAAATATTTCTTCATCAGTAATTATCTTTATTTGCTGTTCCGGTTTAGGCTGGGTTAGAAGATATTTTGTAATATCAAGAATTTCCGAAGGTTCAATATAAGCACCATGAATTCTCTGAATTCCACCAACACTTGTAGAACTGTAATGACTGTCACCATTCCCCAATAACTTATCAGCTCCATTTGCATCAATAATAACCCTGGAATCAATTTTGGTTGGAACCTTAAAGGCAATTCGAGATGGAATGTTTGCTTTAATAATTCCGGTAAGCACCTGGGTTGAAGGACGTTGTGTAGCAAGGATAAGATGAATTCCAATTGCTCTAGCCATTTGGGCTAGTCTTGTTATCAACCTTTCCACATCTTTACCAATTGTCATAATCAAATCTGCAAGCTCGTCTACAATGATTACAATATATGGAAGAAATTTGTCCTCGATTTCAGATTCTTCATTTTTTTTATTCTTCTCCATTAATTCATTAATACACTTATTATAGGAAACAATATTTTTTACTTTATATTTCTGCAGGAGTACATAGCGATTTTCCATTTCAGAAATACCCCATTGTAACACCTTTAGTGCATCTTCGTTATCTGTTACCACATCTTGTATCAAATGAGGAATTCCCTTATAGATTGAAAGCTCGATCCTCTTAGGGTCGATCAGGATAAACCGGATCTCATCAGGAGTCATACGGAATATTATACTATTTATTATTGTATTAATGCACACACTTTTTCCTGTTCCGGTTGCGCCGGCAATAAGCAAATGCGGCATTTCTGAAAGATCTTCTATCACGGGGTGTCCAGCGATATCCTTTCCAAGTCCTATAGCAATATTTCCTTTAAAAGATTTCATCTCATCAGATTCAAGGATATCTTTTAAATATATCGTATCTCGCGTTTTGTTTGGAATTTCAATCCCAACAAGTCCGCGACCGGGAATTGGAGCCTGGATGCGGATGCTTTGAGCTTTGATGGCCAGAGCTAAATCATCGGCAAGAGCATGGAATTTATTAACTTTAACTCCTGGGGCAGGTTCAATTTCATATTGTGTAATAATTGGTCCAATATTTACATTTTTAACTTCAGCTTTAACACCAAATTCTGCAAGTTTATCCATTAAGATATTACTGATGTTATTGATGCTTTTCTGCATTTCATCTCTATCTTCTTTAGATGATTGTACACCGGAAAGAAAGCGAACAACATCAGGAATTAGATAATTCTTAACCTCATCGCTTACTTCCTCTTTATTCTGAGTTAATTTTCGAGGAGATATATGTGGTTTTTTAAATTCTTTCTGTTTCTCTTTCTTAGATGCATGGTCAGTGATATTAGGAGTCTTTTTCTTTTTTAGTTTTTTAACTTTTTCCCTTTTTTTAACCTTATTTTTCTTAGGTGTTTTTGAGAATATCATTGAAAATAATGCCTTAATTCCTTTCCCTATTTTAATCGCGACAAATATAAAAAATTTCTGAATATTCTCCATGTCAAAAATAAAGATAAGCGTGATCAAAACAACGGCTACAGAAATAATACCAGTTCCGGTACGATCAAAGATACTTACTAGAAAACTATAGAATTTCCAGGGAATTATTCCCGCTGCATCGAGATATTTAGTGTTCAGCACAAACGAGCCAATATTGGCAAAGAATGCAAATACAATAAAACTGAATATACGTGAATAGGGATGTTTTTCTTTCTTAATGAAGATTATGAAGAATCCCAGAAACAAGCTTCCAATCAGCAATGAGATACTAATGAACTTACCAAGTATAGTTGAGAACCAAAAGGCAAAAAAGGCACCAAATGGACCAATCGGATTCGACACTGCTGGAAAATCTAATTTGATAAATTTAAAAATGTTAAGATTAGCTTTATATAATAGTTGATAATCAGTTACAATTTCCATTATCGGTACTAAAAGAGCTACAAGAAATAATACTGAAAAGAGTAATATGGTAACGCCAAAAAATATTTGTATAAATTTCTTTTTACTTTCTTTATCCATTTTTACCTCATATAAATTTTCATCTGATAACAACTAAGCAATTTATGATGCAAATTCGTCGTTATACATTTCTATTGATCAATTCGCAAAATTGACTCTACACACTGAATCGAATATTTAAAATATCTCCATCCTGAACAATATATTTTTTTCCTTCAAGTCGAAATAATCCTTTTTCTCTAACTATTTTTTCGCTGCCGCATTGCATTAGATTATCGTAAGAAAAGCATTCGGCACGTATAAAGCCCCGAGCTAGATCAGAATGGATTTTTCCAGCAGCTTCAACCGCATCATCACCTTTAGTTATAGTCCAGGCTCTAACTTCGTCTTCACCTACCGTAAAGAAACTACAATAACCGAGAAGTTCATAAGAAAATTTTGTAAGCCTATTTCTCGCCGATTCATTAATATTCATATCCTCCATAAAATCAACTGCTTCCTCTTCATCAAGTTTATTTAATTCCATTTCAAATGTTCCTGCAAATTCTATTACTTTCAATGATTTTTGAATTTCACTGATTACAGCATCATTGTTTCCAAAATTATCTTCATCTGAATTAAGTACTACCAATAAAGGTTTTTGTGTAAGAAATTGGAAGCCGCGGACGGCTTTTTCTTCATCGCTTGGAAGATCGAGACTACGTATAGGATTTGAATCTTCAAGATGCTCAATGATCTTGAGTAATGCCTTTTCTTCTATCTGTAATGATGAGTCTTTAATACCTCTTTTCTTGCTTAATTCAACTTTTTCCAATCTTTTTTCTGCGATTATCAGATCTGAGATCACCATATCAGATTCAATAGAATCCAGATCAGAGAACGGATCAGGGGAATCTCCAGTAGTTGGATCATTAAAATTTCGGACGACCAGTGCAAGTGCATCTGCAGTTTTCACTAATCCCATTCCTGAACCGCTAAATGCATCAATTTTGTCTCGCTTCCCAGTAAGCCCAACAAAGTCAATATATTCTATTGTAGCAAAGATCGTCTTTTTAGGTTTATACATCTCAGTAAGCTTTTCTACTCTTTCATCCTCAACCTGCACAATACCTTGATTTGGTTCAATTTTTTGTGAGGAATAAGAAGTCACGTCGGCTTCCAATCCTGTTAGAGTATTGAAGATAGTTGTTTTTCCGGAGTTTTGTAAACCTATCAAACCAATTTTCATTCTAGTTCCCCTTTGTATTAATTTTACTTATTGATAGCAATGATGTAACTTCAGATGGTTTAAGCATTCGCCACATTCCTACCGGTAGTTTATTTAATTTTACAGTTCCTATTTGTAATCTTTTTAATTCCAAAACTTCTGATCCAACACTTTTCAACATATAACGAATTTGTCTTTTTCTACCTTCGAAAATGGTCATCTTTAGGGTTGTTGTATTGTTTTTTACATTGTTAACATAAACAATAGCAGGCTTAGTTTTTTTTCCATTTAGCGTAATCCCCTTACGAAGCTTAGCAATATCTTCATCAGCGATCTTACCTTTGATCTTAACTTTGTAAACTTTTTGTAATTTATATTTTGGATGAATTATTTTTTCCGCAAAATCACCATCATTAGTTAGGAGCAGTAGTCCTTCAGACATATAATCCAATCTTCCAATGTAGAATAAATTAGTTCCAAAATCAGGCAGAAGGTCGTATACTATTTTTCTATCGAAATCATCTTTAGTTGAAACCAAATATTTTTTTGGTTTATTCAGCATTAAATAAATGCTTTCTAAAATGGGATTGACTCGCTTTCCTTCATATTTAATAATATCTTTATCGGGATTAATTTGGGACGATAGACTGGTTTCAACTTTTCCATTAACCAGTATTTTCCCATCTAAAATGAGCTTTTCTACTGATCTTCGTGATCCCAGATTACATTGTGCTAAAAATTTATTTATTCTTACCATTCTTCTAATGTTTTTTCCATTATAGCATCAAAAAGCTTGCCGGTTATCTCTTCTTGAGCTTCTTTTTCATTCCTAAACTGACTGTTTTCATCAGAAAGCGAGTATCTTTCCGAAAGAATTAATGAACCATTCTGCCAAAGAACTTGATTTTTTTTTAGATCTGTAAAAATCACCTCAAATAGAATTCTAACCTCATATTCATCAATCGATGAACCTGAATAAGTAACGATCTTATTCGAGTAATCCAAAATACTACATTCAATTTGACAATCCGGAGAAAGACCTACTAATTTAAGACGTCCATCCGATTCATAGCCATCAATAAGAGAATAAAATGCAATATCCCTTAAATCATAACTGCTGGTTTGATTTTCGATAGGCAGAACTTTTATCGTCTTTAAATGCGGGTAGGCAGTTGTATATACTGAATAACTGCAGCTGTTGACAAGCAAAACGATTAATAACAATTTTATAAATTTTATAGATTTCATAGATTTACCAATCTTTTATTAGATAATCTGTCAAGAAAATACTCTCTAATACTTGACAGAAATTTTTGTAAATAAGATAAGAGACTCAATTAAAATAAATAAGGGGAATTATCAATGGTTAAAGAATATTTAACACTACGACAAGCTGCCGCATACTTAAAAGTCACAGACTCTGTTATAAAAGAGATGACCAAGAGCAAAGTTTTTAAAGCGAAAAAAGTTGGAAACACTTACAAAGTTGAAAAAGCAGAAGTAGATGAATGGCTTGCAAATCTCAACGAGAGAGAAGTTGAACATTTAGCTCTTAAAAGATCAGTTTGCAAATTTTCAGACTATTTCAACCCAAAATTTATTAATTTAGATTTTTCAGCGGATAATAAATATGAAGCTATTGGTGAGATGTCAAAAAAAGCGAAAGACCTTAAAATTGTACGCGATCATCGTTGGCTCTACCAGGTTGTAGTCGCCAGAGAAGAGTTAGTTTCAACGGCAATAGGTAAAGGTGTAGCATTATTACACCCAAGGCATTTTCACCCTTCAAAAATAAAAAAACCAAGCATCATCTTTGGTCGATCATCTGATGGAATTGAGTTTGACGCTATTGATAATAAACCAGTTGATCTCTTTTTTATGTTATTATTACATGATGATGTTCAACACTTGTTCTCAATCTCCTACATTTCAAAATTATTAATGAATGAGGATATTTTAAAAACTTTAAGTAACGCACATACTAAAGAAGAGATCGTTACAGTTTTAACGAAAAATGTGTTGAAATAGATTAATAGTTTCACGTGAAACATCAATCCATCTTTTCAAATTTTCTTATCCACCTAAGCGTTTGATAATATCTATTTGAAGCATTCCAGAGAATATAACCGTCTGATTTGGAATCAATAACCGCTTGGATTTGTGCTGCAATATAGCTATATCCATAATTAACTTTCCATGAATTGGACTGAATATAGGGAATTACTCGGCAATCACTATCAACATGTTTCTTAGAAAGAACACTGCCTTTATAAACTATGTAATATGGTTCATTTGGTAGGTTTTCTCTGAATCCAAAGTCTTTGGCAAAATGCGATGAATAGATCATTGGATGTATTGAATCAAGGCTTTTTGACATTTTTTTGATATCTTGTCCCGTTGTTTGAATATCCGCGCTCCTTTGCCAGGCTACTATGGCAAATACGTCTGCGGTTAATGTAACATCATACTTGTCACATATCATTTTTGCTTTTGATATAAAATTCATAATAATATCAGCTTTTTGCTGGAAAACATATGTTGAGTCATTTTTGACTTTTAGTGAATCTACTTTTTGAAAGGCAAAAATTGCTTCTTGTATTTTCCCTTGAGTTGGAAATCGTACATAGTCCATTTGAATTTCATCAACACTTTGTTTAGCGATAACCTCTATAATATATAAGAGTGTATTTTGAACCTGAGTATTTGAAGAATCCAACCAGGATGCTTTTTTTCTTGTACTTTCCTTCCAAGCTCCACCTTTTATACTTTCAGGTCTTAATGTTGAATCTCGTTGTGCAGTTAGCTGATCATGAAACATTACCACTCTGGCAACGGCTCTCATATTTCGCTTATGGGCGGCTTTAACCACTTTATCAATATCAATTATCGGTTTTAAGTTTTCGCGTTCTAAAAAGCCTTTTTGGGGCATTCTAAAGAAAACATGTCCATTCATGTTCTTTAGATCGAAAATCAGGGTGTTTATCCCAGTAGCTTCAGCACTATCTAATATCGTGTAAAATTTCGGTGTATTAATAGTATATGCTGTCAAATATATACCTTTTGTAAACTTTTTATATTTTATTTTTTTGGTGATATTTTGGTTTGGTTGTTCTATTTTTGTTTTTTGTTTTTCTGGTTGGACTACTTTTTTTAATGTATCGGTTTTAATAATTTTCTGCTCAATCTCATTTTTAATTTTATTCTCTTTTTTCTCTGCGCAGGAAATTATAATTAATAGTAAAAAAAGCAGGACATATTTGATCTTCATTTTTTATCCTAATGTTTATTAAAAAGGGTGACCTTAGCCACCCCCAATTTATGATTATTCCGAATTCAGTTCTAGCCGGACCAGAGCTTTTTTCAAAGATGCCTCTGCTCGGCGGAAATTAATATTTTCTTCTGAACTTTTAAGTCGTTTTTCGGCACGTTCTTTCGAGGCTTTTGCACGTGCACTATCTATTTCATCTTTCCTTTCAATAGTATCACAGACAATTTTTACAACATTGTTCTCTACAGTAACAAATCCATCGTGAATTGCATATTCTTCATTCATCTCATTTTGGAAAAGCTGTAGAACTCCTGTTCTGATCTTTGTAATAAATGGTGTGTGATCAAATGAAATCCCGAAATCACCATCTACACCAGGAATGATAACATGATCATATTCTTTATCGATCCTGATCTGAGTAGGTTGAATTACTTTAATATGAATTTTACTCATATTTTAATTATTTCCCTTTCTTTATATTTTGCATTTTTCCTTCAGCTGATTCTATGTTTCCAACATAAAGAAAGGCCTGCTCTGGCCAAGTATCACACTCACCATCAAGAATTGCCTTGAAGCCTGCAATTGTTTCTTTGAGCGGCACGTAAACTCCAGAAGTATTAATGAACTGTTCTGCTACAAAGAATGGTTGAGAGAAAAATCTCTCCAATTTTCGCGCTCTATTAACAATCATCTTATCTTCTTCTGAAAGTTCGTCCATCCCAAGAATTGCAATAATATCTTGCAGGTCTTTATATTTTTGGATCACCCGCTGCGTTTCACGGGCAATATTGTAATGTTCTTCTCCAATTATCTGAGGATCCAAAATACGGCTGGTTGAGTCAAGCGGATCAACAGCTGGATAAATACCAAGTTCTACTATCCTTCTCGAAAGCACAGTTGTTGCATCAAGATGAGCAAATGTTGTAGCGGGAGCAGGGTCGGTTAAATCATCAGCAGGGACATACACAGCCTGAATTGATGTAATCGAACCATCTTTCGTAGAAGTAATTCTCTCTTGTAGATTACCCATTTCTGTTGCCAAAGTAGGTTGATACCCAACTGCCGAGGGCATCCTGCCCAGGAGAGCAGAAACTTCTGACCCTGCCTGTGTAAAACGGAATATATTATCTATGAATAATAGTACATCTTTCTTTGCCACATCTCTGAAATATTCAGCAATACTAAGCCCAGTTAGACCAACTCTTTGCCGGGCCCCCGGTGGTTCATTCATTTGACCGAAAACTAATGCTGTCTTTTCAATAACTCCAGATTCCTTCATTTCTAACCAAAGGTCATTTCCTTCTCTGGTTCTCTCACCCACTCCGGAAAATACAGAATAGCCGCCATGCTCAATTGCAATATTCCTGATAAGTTCCTGAATAAGTACTGTTTTTCCAACACCTGCACCGCCAAAAAGCCCTATCTTTCCACCTTTAGAATAAGGTTCAATAAGGTCGATTACCTTGATCCCGGTTTCAAGAATTTCCTCTTCGGTTGAAAGATTTTCAAACAAAGGAGCCTGTCGGTGAATTGGATATTTTTCTTTTGCATTAACCGGTCCACCGCCATCAATAGGTTCGCCTACCACATTGATCATTCTACCCAGAACTTCTTCACCAACTGGAACAGTTATCGGCTCAGTCGTATCTATAACTTTTGTATTTCTGACTAAGCCATCAGTCGAGTCCATTGATACAGTTCTTACTTTATTTTCACCAAGATGCATTTGGACTTCTAAAACAAGATCTGCGCTCTTTTTTCTCTCAATCCTAAGTGCATTATGAATTGCCGGCAGATGACCTTCGGGAAACTCCACATCTACGGTGGGTCCGATAATCTGTATAACCTTTCCTTCTACCATAAATACCTCTTATATTCTATAACTTTTTTCTATTATTGCTGGCTAGCTTCTGCTCCAGACGATATTTCAATTATCTCAGTTGTTATCGCTGCTTGTCTTGCTCTATTGTAATTAAGAGTAAGTTTATCAATTAATTCAACAGCATTTTCAGTAGCAGAATCCATTGCCGTCATTCTAGCGCCTTGCTCAGCTGCGGATGATTCTAACATTATTCTCCAAACATCAACATGTATATATTTTCTCCCAAGTTCATATATTATTGTATTTTCATCAGGCTCGTAAACATAATCTAGTTTGGAAATTTCTTCTGATTCAATCGGGACGATAGGTAAAAGCTGTTTTACTACAATCTCCTGCTGTATTGCAGATTTGAATTCATTATAAATAATATTGATCTTATCATAATTTTCATCCAGAAACAGACTCAATATTTTTTCTGCTACATCTGTAGAAACGCTAAAATCCATTTCATTGAAAAGATTTATATACTTTTCAGTTACATTTGTAGAATGTTTCTTAAAATGATCATACCCTTTTCTTCCAATACAGAGCAGATCAGCATCCGGATTTTCTTTGAGATTTACAATTGCCTCTTTTATTATGTGTGTATTAAAAGAACCGCAAAGTCCTCTATCAGAAGTTACAACTACATAAGCTGTTTTTCCTTTGCCAGTGGTTTCAGCCAACAATGGATGATCTGAAGATATATTTTTATTCTTCAGTGTTCGAAGCATATCGTTTATATGATCTGCATACGGTCTGGCATTAATGATATTATCTTGGGCTTTTCGCAACTTGGATGCAGCTACCATTTTCATAGCATTTGTGATCTGCTTTGTGCTCTTAACGCTTTCGATCCGTGTTTTGATCTCTCTTAAATTAGCCATAATATCCTAAAATTTTGATAATACTTTTTTACAAATTTTACGCATTGCTTCTTTTGTTTCTTCGCTTAGTTTATCTTTGACCATGCTCTCCATAAATTCTTTATATTCGGAGTCGAGTGTTGAATAAAGCTCTTCTTCCACTTTTTTTACATTTTCTACTTCAATTTCATCAAGGTATCCTTCATTTGCCATAAAAATAATGAATGTCTGTTTAGCTACAGAGAGTGGTGAATACTGTGCTTGTTTTAGTATTTCAACCAAACGCCTACCTCTTGTGAGCTGTGCTTGAGTTGCTTTATCAAGATCGGAACCAAATTTTGCAAAAGCTTCAAGTTCTGCATATTGAGCCAAGGCAACACGAAGCTGCCCCGTCACGCTCTTCATAGATTTGATCTGTGCATTTCCACCCACTCGCGATACAGAAAGTCCGGCATTAATAGCAGGACGAATACCTGAGTAGAACAAACGACTATTCAGGAAAATCTGACCGTCGGTAATTGAAATAACGTTTGTAGGAATATATGCTGTCAGGTCATCAGCTTGCGTTTCAATAATTGGAAGAGCAGTAAGTGAACCACTGCCAAGTTCATCATTAAGTTTAGAAGCTCTTTCCAAAAGACGTGAATGAAGATAGAAAACATCACCGGGATACGCTTCACGTCCGGGAGGTCTTCTCAGGAGTAATGAAAGTTCTCTGTAAGATACAGCATGTTTAGAAAGATCATCATAGATTATGAGAGCATGTTTTCCTTTATCACGGAAAAATTCTCCCATCGTGCATCCGGAATATGGTGATAAATATTGAAGGGAAGCAGATTCAGCAGCAGAAGCAACAACCACGATCGTATATTTCATTGCTCCCTTTGCATTAAGTATATTCACAATCTTGGCAACAGATGATTTTTTCTGTCCGATCGCTACATAGATGCAAACGACATCAGCATCTTTCTGGTTTAAAATTGTATCGATGGCAATTGCTGTTTTACCTGTTTGGCGGTCACCAATGATCAACTCTCGTTGTCCTCTACCGATCGGGATCATTGAATCAATTGCCTTGAGACCTGTTTGAAGTGGTTCTTTAACAGGTTGTCTCTGCACTACACCAAGAGCTTTTCGCTCAACCGGATGATAAGTTTCAGCTTTTATTTGACCCTTCCCGTCCAACGGTTCTCCAAGTGCATTCACAACCCGACCCAGCATCTCTTCTCCAACCGGAACTTGCAAGATTTTCTTTGTTCTTTTTGCAATATCACCTTCTTTGATCTTTCGAGTTTCACCAAAGATAATACATCCAACATTATCCTCTTCCAAGTTTAATGCCATCCCCATTACGTCACCGGGGAAATCGATCATCTCACCTGCCATCACATTGTCCATTCCATAAATACGAGCAATACCGTCTCCTACCTGAACAACTTTTCCGGTTTCGGAAATATCAATATCAAATTTTAATCCCTTGATCTTGTTTCTAAGGATCGAACTTATTTCATCTGGTTGTATTTTCATACTGACCTCATTTCATTTTTTTCAATTTAACTTTTATCAGCTTAACTAAATTATTTTTTATTGATCCATCTATCAATAAGGAATCGGTCGTTGCCACAAATCCTCCTAAAATTTCAGGATCGATCTTTATTTCCAGAATAATATCTTTTTCTAGAATATCTGTTAATTGTGTTGATATGGAATCAAGCACGTTTTTAGGTAATTCATGAGCAATCGTTAATCCAACTTTGATCAGGTTCTTTTTTTCAAATATTTCATTCTCTAGATCTAGCAGAATATCTGTGATAATATTAAATCTATGTTTTTTTAAAAGGATACTGAACAAGTTTTCCCACAGTCTTGTGTACTTTAAATTCTGTGTCATTTCCATTGCTATTTTCAAACGCTTTTTTAATGGAAACAAATAGGAATTAACCGCATTTACGAGTTCCTGTTCAGTTTTTAATGAGTTACTCATTATCTCAACATCGGCCAATACGAAATTGATCTCTTTAGTATCGAGTCCACTTATAATAGCTTGAGAATATCGTTGCGCAACTAGAATATTTTTCAATTACTTCCCCTCTCAGAGATAATTTTCTTTATCAGTTCTTTATCCTTTTTCTCATCGAGTTTTTCTGAGAGGAATTTAGAAGATAGTTCAGCAACCATTACGGTCAGCTCATCTTCAATTTCTCCCATTACTTTTACTTTCTCCGTTTCGAGTTGCTTTTCTGTATCCTGCAATATTCGCTTTTCCTGATCTTTTGCATTCTTCATAATGTCTTTGGCTTTGTCTTCAGCATCACGGGTAGCAGCACTTTTCATTTTCCTGATTTCTTCAGCCGATTGCTTTAGCTCGCTACTTTTCTCTTCAACAAGTTTCTCAGCTTGCGTGCGTGATTCCTTTGCTTCATCAAGATCGGAAACTAATGTTTTCTGCCTTTCTTCTAAGAATTTTTTGATCGGCTTATATAGGATCTTATTTAGTACAATCAGTAAAAGTACGAAATTAAGTATCACAATAATAAGAGAATAATCTATACTAATCATAAGTTCTCCAAATTAATATTTCGCTGTTGAAACTACTTCATCCAACTGGCGTTCAATTTCTGGTTATTTATTCTTGGTTTAGGTTGAGAATATTAACAGTAGTGCAATAACTAATGAATAGATACCTGTTGACTCGGAAACTGCCTGACCAACAAGCATTGTACGTGTTATAAGACTTGCATTTTCCGGTGACCGTGCGATTCCTTCACAAGCTTTACCTGCTACAAATCCCTCACCAACTCCAGGTCCTAAAGCGCCCATTCCCATACACATTCCTGCACCTAGAAGTGCAGCAGCTTTAACGATTCCTTGTGCTAATGTTAATTCCATTTTTCCTCCAATATTTTCATAATAAATTATTTATACTGCAAAGATCAGCAGGAAGGCAACCACAAGCGAATAGATTGCTGTTGACTCCGATACCGCTGCTCCTAAAAACATCGTTCTCATTATCATTGATCTCTCTTTTGGGAACCTTCCAATCATATCATTTGCCTTACCGGCAACATATCCGATACCCGCCCCGGGCCCGATAGTTCCAATCCCAATTGCCATTCCTGCACCGACCAACGAAATTGATTTTAATAATATCTTACCAATTGCAAGACCAGCAGGTTGATTTGGAACTGAATATAAAAGCAATAAAGAAACGACAAGAGCAAATATTGCTGATGTTTGAGATAGCGCTTGACCGATGAGCATATTACCCATTATAGCATTACCATGTTTTGGCATTCTCGCTACAGATTTGCATGCTTCTCCACCGGAATATCCGGCACCCAAAGACGGACCGAATGCTCCAATTCCCATTGCCAATCCTGCAGCAAGTAAAGCAGCGGCTCTGTACCATCCGCCTTCAGCAATATCAAATCCACCATATATAAGCAGCATGGAAATTACTAATGCAAAGATCCCTGCAGTTTGTGCAGCTGCCTGACCGATAAGCATTGTTCTGAATAATTGTTCATTGGCTTGGGGCTGTTTCATAACTCCGTGCGCACCTTCTCCGGCAATTATTCCTGATCCAATACCTGTAGTTATTGCACCTAAACCAACACTTATCCCTGCTCCTAAGTATGCTGCAATTCTTATATATTCAACAGATAATTCCATCAACTACTCCGAGATCTCAACACCAATATATGTGAGTGCCAGCATTGTGAAAACAAACGCCTGTATAGTTCCGACGAAAATGCCAAAGAAAAGCGTTAAACCAACCGGAAAAACTACGTAGCTAACTAGCGATGAAATAACCAGAATAATGATCGCACCACCTAAAATATTTCCGAATAAACGGAAGGAGATTGATACAACTTTAGAAATTTCTCCGATAATATCCAAAAGGAATAGAGGATTTTTGATGGGATTTAAATAATTCTGAAGATGACCCCAAGCACCTTTAACTTTAAAAGCCGTAATATGAACAATAGCAACTGCAAATATCCCGAGTCCAAGCGGAACATTAAGATTTCTGGTTGGCTCCATAAACCCGGGGATCGGTATCATTCCAATCATATTACTAACCCAGATGAATAAAAATAGTGTTACGATATATGGTGTAAAATTCACCTTATCTTTACCGATAGTTTCTATAACAAATTGTTCTAGGGTAGAATATGTTAATTCAAATAATATCTGTGGTTGCGAAGGTCTTTTTAATAGTTTCTTTTTGATCAGGAAGGCAAGGAATAGAAGTAGAATATCTACAATAAGCAACATACGAAGAAGCTGGAACGTTCCTATTGCGCTCGCTTTTCCAAATACGCTTTTAAAGAACTCATATATTTTATTGCTCCGGTAGATTTCTGGTGTTTCACCGGTTTGACGGTAATGTTCATCTATTTGAAATTCTTCTGTTATTCTTTCTTGAAGGTCATAATGACTTTGAATGTTCCTAAAGATAATTTTTCCATCATCAAATCCGATTTGAAGTTGTTTATTAAAGCCATTTGAAACAATCACAAGTATTACTTCAATGATGACAAATAAAATAAAAATCTTTAAGATCGGGCTTTTCTTTTTAGCCATTCTACCCTCGGAAGTATTTATTATCTTTCAAATTCTTTACAATCTCAACTATATAGATCACGATCTGTGCAGATAACAGACCAGCACCGAAAATTATGATATTTGGTTTTACCAGAAAAAGGACAATAAGTGCGAATGACATCAAGGTTACATATCTCATTAATGAACTTTTTGCTGCACTAACACGTGATTTCGTTGGTAAAAGACCGATACTTTTCTTCAAATTATGAGCCAGCCAATAAAAATTTCCAGCACTACCGATCGTACCCATGATCCAACTTATAGATTGCCTAAAGAACCACGGTAAAGTCAAAATTGCGAGTACGTTTGTCAAGAGAATAATCAGCAATATTCTTTTAATATACTTATTATTATCTTCCATATTATTATCATTCATTTTCTAAAGATTTTTTTAATAATCTATACGCTGCAAATACTCCTGCAACTACACCAATAAGAACACCAACCAGAATCAATACTCCTTCTGTTTGGAATTTCTTTTCCAGATACAGTGCCCCAACTAAAAATATAAGAATCGAGCCAATTACAGTAAGCCCTAACTGAGTTACCAGACTAATATATTTTAATAATTCATTATTCAGAGGGTTCTTTTTTTTCCACATTTTCATTCATTATTGTTTTTTTATTATTTTAGGATCAGAAGTCATTGAGCTGTTTCCATTGAATACAGCACCATTATGTATCATTAGGATTTTCGCAACAATATCACCATTCATTCTGGCACTTTTATCTAACTCAATAGCATCCTTACAAATAATATTTCCTTCAACTTTACCGGAAACGAGACATTCCTCTGCCTTAATATTCGCCTTGGCAAACCCGGAAGATCCAATAGTTACAAATCCGTCAGATTCAATTGTGCCTTCTACTTCGCCATCCACTCGCACGCCACCTTGAACAAATAATGTACCCTTTATCTTACTTCCTTTTCCAATGATGGTTGAAAGTTCTACTTTTCTATTCTTGTTCATATTTTATCCTCCTACTTTTCTATATCAATATAATTTGCGGGATCGACATTCTTACCATATAATAGTATTTCATAATGCAGATGTGGGGCGGAACTATTTCCTGTATTTCCAACAAGTCCAATTGTTTCACCTTTTTCTACAGTATTATTACTTTCGAAAAATGTAGCTGCAAGATGTGCATAAAGTGTAGCATATTCATTGAAGTGATCTATCATTATTACATTACCATAATGTTCATCGTAATAAACTGAAAGTATTTCACCCGCTGCAACGGTAACAACTTCCGAGCCGGTGGCAGCTGCAAAATCCAATCCGGGGTGTTTTTCAGAAAACCACTGACTTATAGCAAAATCACCTTTCACGGGTTCAATATCCGGTATAAATCTACGCTGTTCATCATACTGAATAACGTTTCCAGAATCTCCATTAATTTCTTTATTCTGCTCTTCCATGTAAGTATCTATTAAAGCACTTATCTTCTCTTCACTTGTTTTGGAAGAAGAAACAAGGTTACGATCTTCTACTATCTTTTTATTCAATTGCTTTATATAATTTGCTGAAACTTCAAGTTCTTCCTGCTGTTTAATAACCAGCTTTTTCAGTTTAACGTTTTCGACATAGAATAAAGTTGTGATAATTAAAACAATTATTAATAAAACTGGAATGATGAATTTCATTTTTTCAATTTTTCCAATAATATAGTAAAGTCATCTTTACAAGAGTAATAAAAGCTAACCTTTCCTTTGTAGTTATTGTCGGAAATTTTAACCTTAGAATTGAATTTCTGTTTCAGATTTTTCTCAGCTTCTCTCAATTCGGGAATTTCAATAACTTCTTTTTTCTTTTTGGAATGGGAAACTGATCCGGTCTCTTTAATGCGTTTAGCTTCTTCTTCTGCCTTTCGTACTGAAAGTTTATTCTTTAAGATAAGCTGTGAAAACTTATCACGAAGCTCTTCATCAACTTGCAATATTGCCCTGGCATGACCGGATGATATCTGATCGTTCAGTATCATCTGCTGCACATTATCACTTAATTTTAATAGCCTGATAAAATTGGTTATTGTTGCTCTATCTTTGCCAACGATTTCAGATATCTGTGCATGGGTTAGCTTGAACTCTTCGTTCAATTGCTGATATGCTTTCGCTTCCTCAATAGCTGTAAGATCTTCCCTTTGTACATTCTCAATTATCGCAAATTGCAACTGTTCTTTTGGAGAGACACTGCGGATAATAACCGGTACCTCGTTGAATCCAGCCAGTTTGGATGCTTCCAACCTGCGCTCTCCGGCAATAAGTTCATATTCACCTTCATCCTTTGTAGTAACTATTATCGGCTGAATTATCCCATTCTCTTTCAGGGAATTTGCCAGTTCCTGCAATTTTTCAGAGTTAAACAGCTTTCTTGGTTGGTATCTATTTGGTTTTATCTGTTCCGTTTTAATTGTGGTTATTCCGGTGGAAACATCTGTAGATTCCGGAACTGAACTGATCAGTGCTTCTAATCCTTTTCCTAATCTATTCATCTTGCCATCACTTCCTTTGCTAATTGCAAATAGCTTTTTGCACCCGACGATTTAATGTCGTAATGGAATATTGATTTTCCAAAACTGGGTGCTTCACTCAATTTCACACTTCGATGAATTATAGTATTGAAAGCCTGTTCCTGAAAATAGCGTCTCACTTCTTTTGCTACCTGAAGAGAAAGATTTAATCTTCTATCGTACATTGTAAGCAGGATACCCATAATATTCAGATCAGGGTTAAGTCCTTTTTTTATTAATCTGATTGTATTAAGTAGTTGGCTCACACCCTCAAGCGCATAATATTCACATTGGATCGGGATAAGTACATCTGTGCAGGCGGTAAGTGAGTTTACAGTAAGCAAGCCTAACGATGGAGGACAGTCAACAATAATATAATCATAATCATCTTTGATCGGCTCTAAAGCTTCTTTCAGTTTGAATTCTCGCGAAAATTCTTTGACCAATTCAATCTCTGCTCCGCTCAGATCAACATTGGAAGGGACAATATCCAGCTTCTCCAATATCGGAGACTTCTTTATAACATCATTAATTGTAACATTACTAATAAGTGCATCGTAAATATTGGGACTATTACCATCTACACCTATTCCGCTGGATGAATTACCCTGCGGATCGAAATCAATTAACAGTGTCTTCTTCTCGTAAATTGCAAGGGCAGAGGCAATATTAACTGCGGAAGTTGTCTTCCCAACACCACCTTTCTGATTTACAATTGCGATAATTTTTCCCATATTTTCTCCAGAATATTCAGCAGCAACCGTTCACATTCCCACCTAATTTATTTATCATTACTTTTCAATTTCAATTATTTTCCGCTCACCAAGCGCAGGATGTGAAACATCGTGGATCCAGCGTTTACTGAACTGACCAATGTCATCGATCAGTTTGCTTTTATACAAAATGATCTTCCCATTATTCTTGATTAATTTGAATAAAACCTTTTTATATTTCGGCAATATTTTCACTGACCTGCACACTATAATATCGAAAGATCCAAACCAGTTACTCTCTAAATCTTCCAACCGTGAAACGATCGTGAAACAAGATGACAGGTCAAGCATTTTAATTATATTTTTTACTGCATTGATCTTTTTGTGAATAGAATCCAATAGATATACTTCCGACCCTGGAAAGACAAGATTTAACGGTATTCCGGGTAGCCCGCCGCCTGTTCCAAAATCCAGAATTTTTTTCTTGGAAAGGTCTGTAATTTCAATTGGGAGGAGGGAATCTAAAAAATGTCGAGTCCAGTATTCTTCTTTTGGTGTTTTCCGCGAGATAAGATTAACCTTGGCATTCTCTTCCCATAATACTTCTAGTAATTGTTCAAATGAGATCATCAATTCATCCGCTTTCTGCGGCAATTGTTTTTCCAAATATTCTCTAAAAATTTCTTTATTCATAAAATTTCCCTTTCGGTAGATTTCAAAAGTACAAGTGGAATGTCAAGTGCAAACCATTATAACTCGCGGATTTCTGCGGATAAACACGGATAAAGAATAGCTGCAAATTCTTGTTGATAAATTGAACTTATCAACACAATTACATTAGCAAGTTCGACTTGCAAACGAATTTATCGGTCAATTCGGAGAATTGATCCTACTCCGTCATCCTAAGCTAGACTGGGGATCTCAGATTTCTAATTGGATATGATCTGTTCCCACGACTAAAGTCATGGGCTGCATTTATATTGTACTGCAAGGTTGCCCGTTGTGACATTTATCGACGTACAACATCGACAATGTCTCTCTGAGAAAATCTTACAAAGGCAATCGACGAAGAGTAAAGAATAATTTATTCTTTGTTGTCTATTCTTCCTAAAGAGAACAACGCCTGCCCTGCTGAATAGCTTGGGGCGAAAGATACGTCAGAATGACGCAGAATTGTACATTATTCCAACAGCACGCGTGCTTCATAGCTTTAGCGAAGAAGCAGCATTTTCTTTGTCTTTTCTGTTTTGCCATTCACATTTAATTTATAGAAATAGACTCCTGAAGAAACTCCCTTACCATCATCATCTTTGCTGTTCCAGATCATTTCGCTTCTGCCGGGATCTATATAACAATCTAATAAGGTTTTTATTTTTTGTCCTTTAATGTTGTACACTTCAAGATTCACAAAATCGGAATTTTGTGTTACCGAGAAAGATATTGTTGTTGTTGGATTAAAAGGATTTGGATAGTTCATCAAATTAGAAATTTGGGATGAGGGATTAGGGATTGTTTGTTCTTCCATATCCACTATTTCAAGCATAGGAATTGCTATTTGAGTAAACTGACCATCAATTACTTCAACTTGATATTCGATTATATCCTCATAAAACACTCGTTCAGCATAAATATCATAAACCCCGGCAGGGAGTTTGAACTGAAAATTACCAATACTGTCTGTAAAGGTGAATTCTCCTGGTTGATTATTGATTTTTAGCAGAACATAATCCACCGGATCTCCGGTTGTGGGATTGTATGAATAACCCTCGATACCACCAAATGTAGGTGAACCGTATTCGTAAGGACCAATATCAATTATCACTGTTCCGTTGTTATCACCATCCCAGATTCTATGATTGTAATCCATATCGAACGGATAATAATAACCGAGAGTATCAAAACCTGCATCTATTGCCAGGCTGCCTTCAATGAGATGAAAATCACCATTCTCAATATCCTCAAAAAGTGTTTGTGCCTGCACCGAGTCTACCCAGATATTGCCACCACCGTCAATCAATGGTGATTCAAGCGGGAAATCGATAATGCAGTTACGAAAGATGGGAGTGCCGTGAACACCGTTTAGAGATAATTCATCATTTCTTAAAAATATGCAATTATTATAGTAATCTGAGAACACTCCGTTAAATGCATATTGATTATTAATAGACAGATTATTAAAACAAGACTCATTTCTGTAAGTTATAGTAATACCTGCTTCACCATTAAAACCAATATTTTGATATACATCAAGATATGCAGAAGTTCTTACATTACCCTCTTTGATTTCATTATTGTAAATTCGACCATTACATTCTAAACCTGTATCTAAATCACACCCCTCAAAATAATTATCCCTTATCTCCACATAAGCATCATCAATATTTATGCCATCTCCACCATCAGTAGTAAAATGATTGTTTTTTATGTATAAAGAATCTGTACCATTAGAA
>JAQICU010000388.1 GCA_027858325.1 Candidatus Cloacimonadota bacterium | reverse complement strand
GTTACATTATTCTCTCACCGCATCATTTCTTTCGGTGCAGTTGTCACGGCAATGATCGCCACCAGCGGAGATGAAGCTTTTGTAATGTTGGCAATGTTCCCGCAAAAAGCGATTTTACTTATAGCCATCATCTTTGGAGTTGGAATTATTGCCGGATTCATCACTGATAAACTTATCTCGCAAAATCATATTGAAAATAAATTCTCTCAAAATAAATTCCCCTTACACAAAGAAGAAAAGTGTGATTGTGTCCCACCTAAAAATATTTTTTCGAATTTTAAGGTATCTGCACCTCGTATTCTAATTTTGATCATTGTTTTGATTTTCCTTTTGGGAACAATTTCGGGAGAGATCGGACCGCAAAAATGGAGTTGGGTCAGAATTACTATTCTGCTTACTGCATTGATTGCAATGTCTATTATAATAACTGTTCCCGAACATTTTTTGGAAGAACATCTCTGGAATCATATTGCCAAAGTTCATGTTCCCAGAATATTCTTATGGACTTTCGGAACGCTGCTCGCTGTTCATATTATGCTGCATTTTGTTGATGTTGGTAGTTGGATAACAAGCAATATGTTCGTCGTCTTAGCAGTAGCACTTTTGATCGGGATAATTCCCGAGTCAGGTCCACACCTTGTTTTTGTTACTTTGTTTGCCTCTGGAACAATTCCCTTCAGCATTTTACTCGCCAGCTCGATCGTGCAGGATGGTCATGGAATGATACCAATGATGGCAGAATCTAAACGTGGATTTTTCTCTGTGAAAGCTGTGAATATCGTGTTTGGTGCGATCGTGGGAATAATTGGTTTATTAGTAGGATTTTAACAAATCCCCGCGGAATATGCTAAAAACGCAGAAGCAAGAAATTGTTGTTTTAATTATATTTTCAAAGTTTTTGTGTGTTTATTGACGAAAAAATTCGAATTAATATTTTCGTGCTTTTCGCGATTTAGCGGGTAAAGAAAAGGAGAAAACTATGGACTTCAAGAAATATCCGGAAAGAGAGTTTACGAGCATTTTTACTATTCCATTTATTTGGGGGATGTTTATCTTTTTTATAATTTTTGATATTGCCTTGGAAATTTATCATCAGATTTGTTTTAGATTGTTTAAATTACCTCTGGTAGATAGAAAAAAATATATCAAGATAGATCGTCATAAGCTGAATTATTTATCATTTCCGGATAAACTAAGATGCGTTTATTGCGGTTATGTAAACGGTTTGCTGGCTTATGCCGAGAAGATCACCGGTGACACAGAAAAATATTGGTGTGCTATAAAACATGAGAAAGATGATAATTTTGTAGAACCTGCTCATCAACGAGATTTTGTAGAATTTGGAGATGAAGCAGAATTTGTAACTAAATTTGAAAATGTTAAAAAGTAATTAACTGCTGGTATACACAGATAAGAACAGTTAATTTCTCGTTCCTATGTACGTTTTGGGAACTTTGATGCAGAAATATCATTACGAAGACAAACTTCGTAACGAGATTGGGATTAAAAATATTATGAAAAACAAGAAGAAATTTCAATTTGGAAATGTGTTAACAGTCTCTTTTGCACATCTTTCTCACGATATTTATTCCTCCTTTCTGGCTCCACTTCTTCCCCTCCTTATTTCAAAGCTAGGTATTTCACTTTCCATGGCAGGATTTTTATATGTTACCAGAAAACTACCTTCGCTTTTTAATCCATTGGTAGGGTTGATAGCAGATCGAGTTTGTGTTCGCTATTTTATAATTATTACTCCGGCAATCACCGGAATCACCATGAGTTTATTGGGAATAGCTCCCAGTTATCCGATTCTGCTAATTTTATTATTTGTAGCTGGGATCAGTAATACACTTTTTCACGTTCCATCACCGGTTATGATAAAACATGTTTCAGCAGATCAGGTCGGGAAGGGCATGAGTTATTACATGCTGGGAGGAGAAATAGCCAGAACCTTGGGTCCTCTTTTAATTACAGCCGCAATTTCATGGTGGGGTTTAGAAGGTTCATGGCGTGTGATGCCATTAGGAATCGTTGCATCCATAATTCTTTACATAAAATTAAGAAATGTCAGCATTAATAAAGATTTCCAGAAAAAGAAGAAAGAAACTGG
>JAQICU010000379.1 GCA_027858325.1 Candidatus Cloacimonadota bacterium | reverse complement strand
TTGTAATCTTGTAATTTTTTCCCTTTTAATTTCAATATATTCCTTTCAAAATCTTCTTTTTCTTCTTTAAGTGTATCTATTATTCCTTTAGGTAAAGAGAATGCTAAACGAAAAGTTATCGCAAAAATCCCATTTCCGGGTTGATAATGCGGTAAGTTTCTTTTATAGAATTCTTTATACTTTAGATTTTCCATTTTTTATCTTTTCTCTTTTCGAGATCAGAATCTCGATTTATGTATCTCAACATTCCATTGTTGAAAGTTTTTTTCGAGATCAGAATCTCGATTCACGTATCTCAACATTCCGATGTTGAAAGTTTTTTTCGAGATCAGAATCTCGATTTACAATTTCTCAACAGTCATATACACTTCATTTCCGTTGATATCCCATTTTATCATATCTTTTTTCTCACCTTTGCAGCAGTGAAAAGAATCTGACAAAGTCTCTGCTTTTATGTATTCAGCAAATTTCAAGAAAACATTTTGAATATCATTGTTCCCAACATAGAAGATCTTGATTCTGTCCATGATGTCCATTCCCTTATCTTTACGTGTATTTTGAATTTTGGCAACAAGTTCTCGTGCCAGACCTTCTTCGATAAGCTCTTTATTCAGTTCTGTATCCAAAGCTACAAATAATTCCTGATTATAGGATTCAAATACATAACCTTCTTTATCTTTTATAGAAATGGCCAGGTCTTCTTCAGTAAGCTTGAATGTGCTTCCATCCATTTCAAGATAATATTCATTGCTTTTGTGAAGAGTTTCCACTATATGATTTGCATCCATTTGTTCTAGAGCTGAAACAATACGTTTTATCTGTGTACCATATTTTGGACCCAGCACCTTAAAATTCGCCTTAAATTCATAAGTTACAAAATTATCTTTATCGGCTATATACTTGATCTCTTTTACATTTATTTCTTCTTTTATCAGATTTTCCATTCTCGCTATGAGAAGTTTGTATTTTTCAGGAACATAAAGCGTACCGAGAGTTTGCCTAACCTTTATCTGACATGTATTTCGTGCAGCTCTTCCCAGAGATACAAGCTTAATAACAGAATCCATTTCTTCTTCTAGTTTGGAATGTATCACGTTCTTATTCACACTTGGAAAATCATCTAAGTGCACACTTTCCTTTCCAGTAAGGTTCAAGTAGATTTCTTCTGACAAATAAGGTGCAACTGGAGCTATCAATTTACAAACCTCCACCAGCACATGGTACAAAGTGAGATAGGCTTCCTTCTTATTTTCGGAAAGTTCCATCTCCCAATATCTTCTGCGGCAGCGTCGTACATACCAGTTACTTAAGTCATCAATCACAAAATCCTGAATTGCACGAACACTCTTTGTGAGACTGAATTTATCATTATTATTCAAAACCATTTCGACCAAATTATTTAATTTTGAGATGATCCATTTATCAATTTCTATAACTTTATTTTCATTAAACTCATATTTTGAAGCATCAAAACTATCGATATTAGCATAGGTTACGTAGAAAGAGTAAACGTTCTTCAGAGTTCCGAAGAATTTATTTACAATCTCGATAACTCCCTTCTCATCAAATTTGGTAGGGATCCAGGGTGGACTTCCTGCCAGCAAATACCATCTTATTGAATCTGCTCCATAATCTTCCATCAATTTCATTGGGTCAGCAGCATTCCCTTTGCTTTTACTCATTTTTTGACCATTCTTATCCAGGATCATATCGTTAACCAATACATTCTTATAGGAAGTTTTTCCTGTAAGTAAGGTAGAAATAGCCAGAAGTGAGTAGAACCAGCCACGTGTCTGGTCAATACCTTCACTGATGAAATCTGCAGGGAAAAGTTCTTCGAAGAATCTGCCTTTATTCTCAAACGGATAATGCCATTGAGCAAATGGCATCGCACCGCTATCGAACCAGCAATCAATAACTTCAGGTGTTCTTTTCATCTTTCCGCTGCATTCACATTTGAACTCTATTTCATCCACATACGGGCGGTGTAATTCTATATCTTCAGGAACTGCTGAGCCATCCTGCATTTTCCCTTTTTCACGTAATTCTTTAATCGAACCGGCACTTTCATGTTTACCACATTTTTCGCAAACCCAAACATTCAGGGGAGTTCCCCAAAATCTATCTCTTGAGATCGCCCAATCAACATTATTTTCCAACCATTCACCAAAACGTTTTTCCCCTACAAAATCGGGGACCCAGTTGATCTTCTTATTATTATCTATCATCTGCTGTTTGTATTCACTTGTTTTGATGTACCAACTTGACCGTGCGTAATAGATGAGTGGACTCTCGCAACGCCAGCAGAACGGATAACTGTGAGTTATCTGCTTTCTTTTATAAAGTAATTTACGATCCTTCAAATTCCTGATGATATCTTTATCGGCCTCCTTCACAAATATTCCAGCCCAATCAATAATCTTTTCATTGAACTTTCCAGCACTATCCACTGGTTGAATGATCGGTAATCCATATTTCTTACCTATATCGTTATCATCCTGTCCAAAAGCAGGTGCAGTATGAACAACACCTGTACCATCGTCCATTGTAACATAATCTGCCAAGCCAACATAAAATGCTTTTTCTTTAGGTTTGATAAAAGGGAAAAGCTGTTCGTACTTCGTATGCTCAAGCTCGTTTCCCAGATATTCTTTCACTAGATCGTATTCTTCATCAATAACTTCTAATCTTGCTTTTGCTAAAATAAAGTACTCGTCTTCTAATTTGATCTTAACATATTTAGCATCAGGGTGCAAAACCAATGCAACATTAGAG
>JAQICU010000357.1 GCA_027858325.1 Candidatus Cloacimonadota bacterium | reverse complement strand
CTAACTACATATTGAAATCATCAATAATCTTGAATCTTATTTGTCAAATATCTTCTTATAAATATGGCAATACGGATCACCACCAGTCTTGTTATAATAATCTTGATGGTACTCTTCTGCCTCCCAGAATTGTTCAGCTTTTTCTAGAGTTGTTGCTACTTTGTAACCTTTATCTATCAATATTGTGATCACCTTTTTAGCAATTTCTTTTTGCTCATCATTTGTATAGAAAATTGAAGAGCGGTACTGCTCACCGATATCCGGACCCTGTCTGTTTACTTGAGTAAAATCATGGATCTCAAAAAAGAGTTTTATCAATTTTTCATAAGATACTTTTACCGGATCATAAGTAATTTGGATAGCTTCAGCATGACCTGTTGTTCCCCTGCTTACTTCTTTGTAAGAAGGTTCTGTTTTACTCCCACCGATATAGCCAACTGAAGTTTCAGTTACACCTTCAACCTTTTGAAACTGATATTCAACCCCCCAGAAACAGCCGCCGGCAAATATGGCTTTTTCTATTTTTGGTTGTTCCGGAATAAAATTCAAAGAGATGGAATTCACACAATGACGTATATTTTTATCAGTAAATTCTTCTCCCACAAAAACATGCCCCAGATGAGCACCGCAATTAGCACAGGTTATTTCAGTTCGAACTCCATCTGCGTCTGGAATGCGTTTAACAGCACCTTCTATTTCATCATCAAAACTGGGCCACCCGCATTCGGAATCGAATTTATCATCCGATTTGAACAAAGGTGCATCACATCGCTTACACAGATATGTTCCGCTCTCATCATAATTATAAAATTTCCCGGTGAAAGGTTGTTCTGTTCCTTTTTGAACTATAACTCGTTCTTCTTCTTTAGTAAGCTCATTGAATTTAATCATTTCATCTCCTTCCAATAAAACTGAAATTAAAAGTAAAAGTGATACAATAAGTGTTTTCATTCCTTTATCCCCTCAATTGGATTTTTCATCAGATCCAAAAACTGAAATAATTCCAATATAACTTTGATAATATAATCCAATAATAGATTTTTTTATTTTAGCAAAATCATTTTTTTTGTTTGTGAAAATTCACCAGAAGTGATCTTATAGTAATAAATCCCGCTTGAAACCACTGAATTAGAATTGTCTTTTCCATTCCAAAGTACGGAATTTCCACCAACATTATTGTATTCATGATAAAGAGAAGTAACTTTCTGCCCTTTGATATTGAAGATGTCAATTTTCACATTTCCACTTTTCGGAATGCTATATGAAATCGTTATCCCAGGATTACGAGCGGAACTTAAACTAAATGGATTTGGATAGTTCGATACAGAATATTGTGAAAGTATATTAACTTCTTCCTCTTCAGCACTCACAGTATTCGTTGCTTCATAACTATAAGTTATCTGAGAATATGCAGTATAAGTATCTGTAACCACCATTAAAACTTTATCATATAAAATTCCCGAATTAGGCAGACTAATATTGCCGTTCATTTGTGCATCTAATTCCATCTCAACAACCTCAACCGGTACATCATTGAAAATTTTAACAAATTGAACATGAAAATCAGAATTAGTTTCATCTCCATCAAAATCAACCGATAAGTCCAAACTTGTATTTTCAAACAAAATGTAATTTACACTCCAATGATTCATTGAGACATTATTGGAAGTAACCGGATAACTTGAATGTTCAGCAGTATTTGTTAAGGCAAATTGTCCGATTCCAATTGGATTATCAGAATAGCTGTACAATCCATCCATAAAAACAGGATCATTGATATGATTTGCAATAACCCAATTATTAAAAACTTCTTTGGAAGTAACATCAGTTCCCCAACCTGTTTCTAATAATGCAACATCTAAACCATCAGTACTATTTTGAGTTAATTGAACAAGATTGAAGATAATATTTTCTTCTCCTATTACATAATGTTCATAAAGGTAATGCATAAACAAATAGCATTGGGGATAATCTGCACCTGCACTCCAATTTATCAGGTTATTATCAGGATTTTGAGTAAAAAGCACCATCCAATACGGGCTGATCCAGCCAGTCACCCATTGTGCAAAACCGGCTAATCCTTCATTAACCCATGTTGATTCGTTACTATCGTAGTTGCAGTGTATCAGATGTTGAAATTCATGAGCTAAAGTAGCATAGCAATAACTGCTGTGAATTCCGGCATTGTGTGGGTTTTCATCAATATACACAATTTCCATGTTGTTACTATAAGTTCCACCCAGCAGATCAGATGGAGAAAAATAACCATTGATATTTTCATCATCGATGTTATAGATCAAAATATTTGTTTTGCCGTTACCATCAATATCAGATGAGATGCCAAACATTTCAGTGTCAAGTTCATAAATGCCTTTTGCAGGGTCTGCAGCCGTTGAATCTTCAAAAGCAGTTCTCAAATGCTCCACATCAACAGAATTTATTGTTACATTCCAAATATCATCAGCTACATAGATATTACACAAAGTTGAGTTGATTTGTCTTGTCACGGAAATCAATGAGTGTGTATTGTTTAAAAAATTATAAGTCCATAATTCCAGTGAATCTTCATCAGTATTTGTAATTAATGAATTTGAAATCTCCTGTTCGTTATCTGCAATGTTTGTATATAATGCATTTAATTGCTTCAATCTTGTCATGATCCTCTCCGTATCATTGACATCATTCATTAATTCTACAGGCTGCTCAATCGCTGATAATAACATACTCATAAAAACTAGTGTGATAAATAATAACATCTTGTTCATTTTTTTTCTCCTGTATATTTTTTTAGTTCTTACTAATCCTTCATTCCTTCAATAGTCTCTATGTAAAGTTCCTTTCCTGAAATCAATTCAGTGTTAAAAGAGTCGCAGTTTGGGCACATCAAAATAGGTTCATCAATAGTGAATTCATGATTGCAGTCTTCGCATTTTACACTGACATTTTTTTCAGTCATGTAAAGTACAGCATTCTCAAATCCTTCATATTCGGCTTTCATAAAACTGAAATTAGTTATCATTACTTCTTCCACGATCTGATGGAACTTTCCAACTACAATTTTGACTTCGGTTATTTCTTTAAGATCTTCTTTAATTCTAATATCTTTTGCAATTTCTAATAATGAATGAATTATTGCGCCTTCATGCATATAAACTCCTGATAATCAAGGTCAAGATCAAGATTAAGAAAAATTATTGATTGTGCAATGTTTTAATGATCTTGTTTAAAGATTTACAAATTTCTTCTAATTCGTTTATTAATTTGTCTGCTTTTCCAGAATTTAAATATTTTACTTTAATGCAGTATATTAG
>JAQICU010000324.1 GCA_027858325.1 Candidatus Cloacimonadota bacterium | reverse complement strand
TAACTTTAGACGGATTGAGTTATATTTGCAACAAATAAGAAAAATAAATTAATGAATAAAAAATTATTAGCTGTTTCAATATTATTATCGCTTTCCATGTTGTCTTTTGCACAAGGATTCCAACCGGAATTCAAACTAAGGGGAATTGCTAAATTAAAGTATAATGAAATTGATGTTTATAAATTCCAGAAAGGATTATCAATTACAGCTTATCCACATAATAAATTGGGTACTTATCAGATTCAAACGCATAAAGAGATCGATTATGATAAGCAACTTGTAAAATTAACTGCAAAATTAAATAATTTAGAACTTTACCCTCCGATATATATTTCGCTTGAGAGCTTTAACCGAAACAAATTCTATGGATATTTCAAAAGTGAATTACTCAAGAAATGTAGAGAACTCATGGGAAATAAAGAGCGTGAACAAGGTGAAGGTCTGATCCCGGAAATTGTTATCAAATTACCCAAAATGGCTCTGCCGAAATCTGTCCGCAGGTTCATGGGTGATAAAGCCGGAAGATTGAACCTGAATGGAAGCCAGAGATTGACGTTTGCCGGTAGAAGAACGAAACGTGATGAACCGGGAGATGAAAGAGATGATAATATCCGTTTTACTCCTGAAATGCGGCAGGATCTTAACTTGCGACTCCGAGGTACAATAGGTGAAAAGATTCATGTAAATGTGAATCATCAATCTACTTCCGATGAAGATGTAATGCCCACACCAAGTGAGATCAATATAAATTATGAAGGCGATGAAGATGAAATTGTAAAAGCGGTTGATGGTGGTAATATTTCACTCTCGTTAGCGGGTTCTAAATTTATCAGCTATAGTGCTTCATCTGAAGGTCTTTTTGGTATCAAAACACAATTTGAAGCTGGTAATTTAAAAGTTACTACGATCATGGGTAAAGATGAAGCACAGAAGAGTACGCAAAACTGGAAAGGTGATTCTCAACCGGATTCAACTGTGTTCAGAAGTAACGCGTTCGTTAATAGAACCCACTATTTTATTGAACAACCCTCTGCTTTGTACTCGCTTTATAGTGATACGGATGGTGTGGAAGGTGTAGACTATCCAATGGGTTGGAAAGATAATGCTATTAAATTAGAAGATGGTAAATGGTTACTTTCTCCCAACGGCGCGGGTATGCTTCCAGATATGACCAAAGAATTTACACTTTATCTTGATGATGGATCTGCTAGCAATAATACAATGACCAAAGATGGAGTGAATTATCTCAATCCTGATGAAATATATCATTTTGATATTCTCTCAGAGGGTACAGATTACATAGTTAATGATGAAGCCGGTATAATTACTATGATGGGGGCGGTAAATAAAATTTATTCTATCGGGATCACATATACTCGTAAAGATGGTACGGTGATTGGGAATGATGCCATATCTCCTGTAGAGACAAAGATGTTACGTATAAATACCCAGGAAGTAAGTGATGAGGACTACTGGGACTTACAGGTTAGGAATTTCTATGATCTTGGAATGCAGAATATTAAGAGTGATGGCTTTGAAATGAGCGTGTACACTATGCCTGCAGGTGTCACAACTCCAGTTTACAATGCTCCTGAAGAAGTTACAACAGATGACATTAAAACTCTTAATGAGTATCTGAGATTAGATAGTAATAATGACCTGAAGATCAATGGTGAAGATGCAGCAATAAATTTGGTGGCGGGTTACATATACTTCCCTTTTATCAAACCATTTTATTCATTGAACGATTCGATTATCTATCTGGAAGAAAACGTTCCCACAAATGATATTAATAACTACATTTTTGTAAAAGGTAAGATCGGCAGAGATCAGATTTCGCTGGGGCGGATGAATATTCTTCCGGGAAGTATTGTGATAAAGATCGGTCCGGATAAAAGAAAGCTGATAGAGAATATTGATTTCATAGCAGATTATGATTTTGGACTAATTACTTTTCTCACAAGTGATGCAAAAGATCCTGAGATCGAGATCTCTATTGACTTTCAATTCAAACCGCTTTTTGCAATGGATAATAAAACCATCCTCGGATTGCGGGCTGATATGGAATTTAATGAAAATATTAAGCTTGGTGGAACCTTTATTTATCAATCGGAAAAAGTGAGGGAAGATAGACCTAAGATCGGTAACGAAAACAGAAGTATTATTCTTGCTGATATTGATGGAGAAATTGATTATGAATTACCGTTTGTAACTAAATTCATAGATTGGCTTCCATTGATAAAAACTGATGCCAGATCATCTGTAACATTGTCGAGTGAAGTAGCGATGAGCCTGCCGCGCATTTATGGAAGTGATAAGCAACATGATAAGAAGGAAGCATATCTGGATGATATGGAAAGCACAATGGAGATGTATCCTCTTGGTATTACCAGAGCTACGTGGTCATTTGCCAGCAGACCTGCTGAAGAACCTTCTGGAAATCTAATCGATTATGGTAAGGCACATATCAACTACTACAATCCCAATGATGTTTATGCGCGTGATGTTTATGATCCTAATTCTTTAACCGAGAAAGAGGAAAAAGAGAAAGTATCAGTATTAGCATGTAAAATAAAACCTCCCGATATTGGAATGCCCGGAACAAACATGAAATATTGGGCTGGAGTTATGAAATATATCGGTAATAATATCGATTTTTCTAAAAAGAAATACATTGAGATCCTGGCAAAAGTAGATACACTTAATTATAATCAGGAATCCCGCCCTGTGATCATGCATATTGACCTGGGAAAAATGAGTGAAGACTTTTACAGACCGGGTGAAAATGATGAACCTGACAAAGAAGATGGAATTGTGGAAGCTGATGGAATTCTGGATGGTGGTGAAGATGTGGGTCTGGATAGAATTGAAACCGGTGATCCCGGTGATGACCCTGATGATAATTTTGATAATGAGGAAGTGATTATAAATGGTGCTGAAGAATATCCTTATATTAATGGAACAGAAGGTAATAATAAACTCGATTCTGAGGATTTGAACGATACAGGCATTCTTGAGGAAGATAATATTTACTTTGAATATTCTGTTAGTTTGAATGATGGTGAAGAGTTCATGGAAGGGGAGTTTAATGGCTGGAGATTGTTCCGCATTCCTCTTCATAATCCGGATAATTATAGAATTATCACAGATAATGCGAATGAAGTTCCCAATATTAAAAAAATTACTTTCTCCCGTATCTGGTTTGAAGTTGAAGATAGTACAAGAGTCCGAATTGTGAATCTTGATATAGTTGGAAATAAATGGGAAGAAGGATTTATCAAGAACGAAGATGGGACAGTTGCAACAAGCAATACCGAAATTATGCAAGTTGGAATTGCAGATAATCAATCGGGTCAGCATTATACACCTGCACCGCATACAGTTATCAAGGAAAATGGTGAGGTTACATTAGAACAATCATTAACTATTGACTATAATGATCTGGAAACCAGGAAACATGGTCTGGTAACCCAGGAATTCTTGGACCCGTATAATCTTCTTTCATATAATAAGATACGTTATTGGGTATATGCTGAGAAACCGATTACGGGCTATTCTCCGGAAGAACAAGACTCTCTGATTATTCGTCTTGGGGCAGATTCAGTAAATTATTATGAGATAAAACAACCTTTGTATCTTCAAGAATATAATACCATTATGGATGAAGACGGCTGGAAGGAACTTGAAATTGAATTCTCTGAATTTACGCAATTAAAAAACTTAGATATCAATAATGATATAAGTTACTATATTGGAGATATCAAACTTTCTAAAGTTGGAAATCCAAGTCTATCGGATGTAAGAGAGATGTCTTTGGGTTTAGAAGCATCAAACCAATTTACAGGGAGAATATATTTTGATGATATCAGGGTGGCTGATCCTTATGAAGATTTTGGAATTGCGACTAGAGCAAATTTCTCAACAAGTTTCGCAGATTTTGCTACTTTTAATATTGGTCTTGATTATAGGTCAGAAAATTTTCAGTCTTCAGCTAGAAGAACTACTAGTGTGTCATATGTTCAACAAACAAGTCTGGACATCACTAACAGGATTAATTTGAATAAATTTATGCCGGCAGAATGGGGTTTTAGTATTCCACTTAATCTTGCAAGAACACAATCAGTTGGAATACCACGATTTAAATCGGGTTCCGATATTTTGCGTGAAGATCTACTTGCCGAAGATAAAGATCGAGAGACAAATAGAAATCTCTCGTATCGTGCGGATCTTACAATAAATCAGACTAAAACACCTAAAAGCAAAATATTGGCTTATACATTAAAGAATACTACTATTAGTGGTAATATTCAGAAAACTTTTGCAACAAATGCTAACCGTGCAGATACAACAACAACCTATACCCTTAAACATGTATATAATTTTACGATTCCCAAAGAAAAGATAGATATTGGACTATTGCCAAATTATAAGTTCCATTTCTTCCCGCATTCCATATCTAATACTTTAACTTTGCGAGATACTGACCCCTTTGCATGGCGTTGGGATACTTATACCGATTCGATCCCACAATGGGTTCCCAATACAAACTCATTTAAAACTCGAACATTTGAGACATCATCCGGTGTTGATTACGATATTTTAAGTGATATTTCAACATCTTACGATCTTACTACCAGACGGGATCTTATGTTAAAGAACTATTGGAAAGGATATAACATAGGTGAGGAGAAAAAAAGAACTCAAAACATTACAATTGGTTTTGATCCAAAGTATATTGATGCTATAATCAGTTTCAATGGGGATGTTTCTGTTACTTACGATGATGATCATGTGAAATCCGGTACGCAGGATACACTATACTACAAAGGTGGAGTAAATCGGAAAATTGGTGGACAAGTTACTTTAAAAAATCAAGATATGCTGCGTGATCTTGCCAGTTGGCTTGATAAGAAATTTTCCAAATCAGTCGTCTTAGAAGGAGAAGGCAAGCAGCAGGGTGAAGAGATAAAAGAAGAGGAGAAAGATAATTTTGAACAACCGGAGATGCGAACACCATTTGGAGGTGAAGTGCCAAAGGATAAACTTGAGGAACCTGAAAAAAGAGGAGAAGGTGATTCAAAGGAAGGAGAGGAATTAAAAGGCGGTTCACCGGAAGAACCGGGGAAAGGTGATGAAGAAGGACAAAAGGAACCTGAGAAGAAACCTGAACAACCGACTATACCTGAGAGAAAAAGCAATCTACTTGCTTCAATTGTAAGCTATATCAGCGGATTGAGCAATATCAGTGTTTCTTATAGTAATATTTACCGTACAACCTACGATGATAGATTTGACCGACCCGATTTTCTTTATCAATTAGGCTTACCGCATATTCTTGATGAAGAAGGAGATGATAAGGAAATAATCTTGAAAACAATTACTGACAATTATTCAACTTCAGCCAGCTTCCCGATCATAAGGAATTTATCATCGAACTTTGGTTACTCAAGAGATATAACAACAACACTTAGTAATATTAGTAAGCTAAAGATTACTACAACCTTTCCAAATGTTTCTGTAACACTTACCGAATTTGAAAAGTTGATTCACGCCGAGAAGATACTTACAAGTTCCCGCCTTACAAGCAGCTATGTTTATTCAGAAATGCTGGATGGTGATATCGGTTTTACACAAGCCGATACAGAACAGAACCGGATAAATCTCACACCATTAATTTCATGGCATGGAAATTGGATTCATAATATTACCAGCAGTTTTTCTCTTAATTATTCTGATCTGAAAAATATTAGTCATCGTGTTAACTATGATGATATCCGACACACAACTTCTCAATCTATGAATGGAAATCTTTCATGGTCATTTTCTAACCCCAAGGGTATAAGAATTTTATTCTTCAAACGAACAAACATGAAGAATGAAATTACCACAGATGTGAACTTTAATATGACAATGGACAAAACAACAAGTAAAGGCCAGGAAAAAGAAATTACAGAAATCGAAAAAACTTCATATAGCATTACGCCGGGGGCATCATATAAATTTAGTAAAAGCATTACTGCTGGACTTACTAGTGAATATGAATGGACAGAAGATAAGAAGAGAAAAACATCTTCCTCAATGTTCCGTCTTAGTATCTGGATAGAAATAATTTTTTAAGAACTTGATTAATAATTGTAACAAGCATTTTACTTGACATCAGAATATTCTATTGCTTAAGAAGTACATCAATAAGGAGAATCCGATGGTAACTAAAGCACAAAAATTCAGATTGGGCATTTTTATTACCGTAATATCTGTTTTAATGGTCATGTTCCTCATTATGGTTGCCGGTACAAAGATCATGCAAAAACGTGATATCTATTACATTCGATATAAAGATTCATCGGTAACGGGGCTTCAGATTGGTGGACCGGTTAAATATCGAGGTATTGGCATTGGCAGAGTAGATGATATTTCTGTTGATCTGGAGAATATTTCCGATATTATCGTAAAAGTGAGTATAAAATCAGGTACACCGATCAAAGGTGATATGAAAGCTTCCTTGATCCCGATTGGAATTACCGGTCTGGTGCAGATCGAAATATCAGGTGGAACAGAGGAATCTGAACTTTTAAAAGCCGGTTCCTACATTATGCCGGGACTATCAACATTTGAAAGTATTTCCGGAAAGGCGGAAATACTTGCCCATAAATTTGAGTTACTACTTAATAACTTAAACAATATAACCAGCGACGAAAATGCGAAACGACTAAATAATATTATAGCAAATGTTGATACGATCATTGATGACAATCAAAGCTCAATTATAAATACTGTATCATCTCTAGAGGTAATAACAAAAGATTTAGAGCAGATAACAAAGAATACTAGATCTCTTTTAGAAAGACTAGATAAGGTTATGGGATCCGGGCAAGTTGAAAATATCGTTTCCAGTACCGAAAAAATCACTTCTGCTCTTGCAGATTCGGATCTGAAACAGATCATGACAGATATCCACACACTGACAATTGATGCAAATGATGCAATTTCCCACATCGATGCAACTCATCTTGAAAGCAGGCAGGATCTGCTTAATACAATTGAAAGTCTTAAAGAAACCATCGACTATTTAAACGATTTTTCCAGACAGATCAGTGAAGACCCATCAGTTCTTATTAGATCAAGAAACTAACGGAGAAGTAACTATGAAAAAAATTATAGTAATTAGTCTATCAATCATATTTTTATTTGGGTGTATGACTAGAAATATTGTTCCCAGGAACTACTTCATTCTTGAATACTACTCTCATTCGGAAAAAGATGAGCTCAGGTTGGATGAGCCATTTGATCAATCTGTTTATATAGAGGATACAAAAATTCCTAGAACCTATAATAGAAAACAGATCGTTGTTCGACATTTCGGACCGCGTATTACTTATTCCGATAATAATCTTTGGGGTGTCAAACTTTCAAAGATAATTCCAAATATAGTTAAAAAACGACTTGATAGTTACAATATGTTCAAGAATACACAAAGAGAGCTGTTTACTTCCGATCCGGATTATGTGATCGATACTAGTATAAATAATATTGAGATGTATATTTCCGAAACACTCTATCAGGCAAGACTGAATATCGATTTTACATATCGAAAAAGAAAAATAGAAAAACCATTGGTAACTCATTCAGCCAATATAGAAAGAGTGTTGTTACAACAGGATTTTGATACTTTTACACAAACAGTAAACGAAATTCTTTTAGATGAAATTGACAAATTTGCTGCTAAGGTCAATATTCATAATACTAATGGTGCCCAAGCGATTATTGCGCAAGATGTTATATCGTTAGAGATTGATCCTGCACTAGTTGAAATACTTGATTCGGAAGAAGATAATGCCGGGAAAGGGCTCCTGTTAGTGCCAGCTATCACAAGAACAGAAAATGAACCATATTATAAGATCTATGATAAATATGGATATGAAAGATCTGCTAAAATAGGAGAAGCGCTTCCGTTGATGGAAGGTGCTTATTCTATCGAATATGGCTCTGGAAATCAGGACAAAAAAATGATCAAAAAGAATATTAAAATTTATCCGCGTTATAAAACAATTGTGGAACCTGATTGGGGTTGTTTAATAGTCGAGATTATTGATGAGAGTAGAAACTTCGCCAAAGTTATTTATGAGTTATTTGATATGGATGACGGGGAAAGTTATGGCAGTGAATTCCCGGCAGAAGTAGAGCTTGGTGAGCAGGAAAAAATATGGGTTCTAAGACCGGGACATTATAAAATAACTTTAAATAATGAACCATTTAATACTTACTCAGATTTTACTACTGTTCTAATTGAAGAAGGTAGCGTACAGAAACTAACGATTGTTATGGAAACCGATGAAGAGGGAAACCCTACCAATATGGCTGGAGCTGGGATTTTAGAGGAAAGTTTTTTAGCAGCCTCTAAAGAGCCACTTAAGTTATCAAGTGCAATTCACATTAATGGGAACATGAATATTGATAATGAGTTAAATGAAGATGATCCTGAAATAACCATTACCATGAATTCACAACTGGAAAATTATCTCATTTACGATAAAGATCCACTATATTACAATATGAAAAGTGTTATTGATCTGGGTGTATCAAAATCTTCGGATACTGATTTTCGTCTTGCTTCAGATGATATCAATATAAAAAATACAGGAATTTATTATTTTATAAAAGATCTTGGTTTCTACGGCAGATTTGATGCAAAGTCACATTTCTTCGATGAAACACAATATAGTTCTGAAGAATTTTATTCTCAAAAATTTGATGAAAATGGTGAAGCGTTGGGCGATAGTGTATACTCTGACAAAATACAAACAAAATCATCCTTCTTTCCAATAGAATTAAAAGAAGGAGTTGGTATTAACTATCGAATCTTAAATTTATCACGAGCGAATTTGAGTTTTAGAGCAGGGTTTGGCTTTAGGCAATTTTTCAATAGAGATGTCTTTGTTTATGATCCGGCAGGGACATATGAAGATAATAACGGTATTGAACATAGAAAATACTTTGAATTAGCTTCCACAAAAAACACAGGAACCGAAATGTCGCTTGTCGGTAATTTCCAGCTTCCTTTTAATCTAACTTATTCTACAGATGCAGATTTCTATTTTCCATTCGATAATGTTGGTGAATATACGTTTGAATGGGAAAATTCTGTTAAATTAAATTTACTTAAACATATCTCACTTGATTACAAATTTAATTTGAAAAAGTTAGGTGAGGAATACGATATCTCTTATTTGGTTAAAGAGCACAGCTTGTTCTTGAGAATAACTTATTTCCTGAGATAGTATGGAATATAGAGCACAATCATTATTCCTTGATGGAGAACTTACAAAGCATACAGTACCAGCTTTGAATATTGAGTTTTACAAATATATTGATAATGCGATTACTACGATTGATCTGCAGGAGATCTCAAAGATAGATAGTGCAGGTATTGCTTTTATTGATGAGATATTATCGCAATTGGAACTTCACCCTGCAGATTCCTTATCTATGAATGAAATGGTGAGAATAGCTTATGCTACATTCACTTCAGCAGAGTTAAGCCCAATTATAGCTGAAAAAAAAATAGATATCTTTACTCAACTTGGTTCCGGTTTTATAACTTTTCTTAAATCTGTTAAGGATGGAACATATTTGATCGCCGATATCTCCTACTGGTCATTTGTGGGTATTTTCAATAAGAAAGGGCAACGCAAGGGTTCAGTAATTCAGCAGGCTTTGTTCATTGGGGTGGATGCGCTGGGAATAATTGCCTTACTCTCAATGATCCTTGGTCTGATACTGGCTTTGCAATCCGCCGCACAATTACGACAATTTGGGGCTAATATATTTGTTGCCGATCTCATGGCTGTATCTATGGTCACTGAAATGGGACCTATACTTACCGAGATAATTCTGGCAGGTAGAAGTGGATCATCAATAGCTTCAGAGATAGCTACCATGCAGGTTACAGAAGAGATCGATGCACTGAAAATGATGGCGATAAATCCAATACGATATATTGTCGTTCCCAAATTCCATGCCATAACGATCTGTATCCCACTTTTAGTAACAGCATCAACATTGATCGGAATATTTGGCGGTCTTATCATAGCCGTAACCTACCTTGATCTAAGTGCAACTGTTTTTATTAATAGAGTATTTGAGATTCTTACTCTAAAAGATGCTGTTATCGGATTAGGTAAAAGTTATTTCTTTGCATGGGTTATTGTAATTATTGGAAGTTACTACGGATTTAATGTGAAAGGTGGCGCAGAAGGGGTAGGGAAGGTTACTACTCAGGCAGTTGTTGCTTCAATATTCTGGGTGATCATTCTAGATGCGCTAAATAGCTTGATCTTCTATTTTAAAATATGAAAGAACCAATAATATCAGTTAAGAATCTAGTTGCCAAATATGGTGAGGAAACAATATTGGATAATATTTCTGTGGATATTTATCCTCAGGAAATAACTGTGATTTTGGGAGGAAGCGGTTGCGGTAAAACTACTTTTATCAAGAATATTCTTAAACTCTATCAACCTTTCTCCGGTTCGGTAAAGATCTTTGGTAAAGAAGTAACTTCAATAGATGAGCAGGAATTTGATGATATCCTCAGTAGAATCGGAATGCTGTTTCAGAATGGAGCACTACTAAATTCTCTTAGTATCTTTGACAATGTTGCAATTCCTTTAGAACAGCATACGAAACTTTCAAAGAATGTGATTGAAAAAATGATAAAAGTAAAACTAGATCTGGTTAATCTGAGTCATGCCATAAATATGGTGCCCTCAGAACTTTCCGGTGGAATGAAAAAAAGAGCTGCTCTGGCTAGGGCAATTGCGCTGGATCCTGATATCTTGATCTGTGATGAACCCTCATCTGGTCTTGATCCATTGACTAGTGCTTCTCTTGATGAATTGATCTTGAAACTGAAAGATCTGCTTAATATGACCATTGTAATTGTGACTCATGAACTTGCCAGCATTCATCGAATTGCCGATAGAATTATTTTTATTGATGAGGGAAGATTACTATTTAGTGGAACTTTGGAAGATGCAAAAAAAACTGATATTCACGAAGTAAGAACATTCTTTGAAGTAGGCTCATTTTAATATTTATGGCAAAAAACAATAAAAAATTTTTATTAGATGAAAATTTAGGCAAGCTTGTTAAATGGTTGCGAATGTTGGGATATGATAGTGTAGTTTATAAAAGTATTAGTATAGAAAAAAAAATATCCCTTTGCTCTAAAGAACGAAGAATTTTCTTAACAAGAAGTAATAAAATTGCCAAAAGAAAAGAGGATTTTAATAGAATATTGATCAGGTCAGTAAAATATGATAAACAATTGCAGGAGATAGCGCATATGCTTGAATTAAACCATGCAATAATATTCTCAAGATGCTTAAAATGTAACCATAAATTACAAGAAATGCAAACAGAGAAAATTGGTAGTTTAGTTCCTGAAAGAGTGAAACATTATTTTACTGAATTTAAAATTTGTCGAAAATGTGGTAAGATTTTCTGGCAAGGCTCACATTATGATGATATGATGAACAAACTTAAGAATTTATTGACAATATAAGTTCCAATAATTAAAAAACACTAAAGAATTATTATATATTAT
>JAQICU010000301.1 GCA_027858325.1 Candidatus Cloacimonadota bacterium | reverse complement strand
AGGTCTTTTCACACCAATTCTTCTAGCAGTATCAATCACATAATTTGTCAAAGCAATTTTTTGTTCTATATTCGGTCTGGGAATGAAGGCGGCGTCAGTAAAAATAAGAAGTTTATGATAATTGGGAATCTCTGCAATGGAAATATGCGATAAAGTTGCATGTGGTAACATTACTCCATTTTCTTTATCTAACATACATCTCAATAATTTGTCCGTTGAGATCATACCTTTCATTAGGACATCACCTTTGCCACTATTCACAAGTGCTATTGCTTTTTTACCGGATTCTAGTTCGTCAGGTTCGTGAATGATTGTGTAAATTTCGGGATCAATATCATGATCAACGCAGATTTTAGCTATAACTTTTTTATCTCCAATAAGAGTGAATTCAGCAAACTTAAGTTCAATAGCTCTTTTTGTGGCGAGAATTGTACTTTCATCTTGTCCATATGCAACGACAACTCTTTTCTTTGGTTTCTTTTGCACAAGCTTGATCAAATCTTCTAATTTTTTAATAGCCATTTTCCCCCCGAAATATTTTTTTACTGAAAGCAGAACACAAACTTAAGTGTCAAGAAATTACATTTATCAAAACTAATCCGATAATTCTATCTGAAATAGATATCAAACTACAAAATATAAAAAAGAGGCTGATGACAGCCTCTTTCAATAAGAAAAATTATTTAAGCTAATTTTTGTTTAGGTGGTTTCACGCCGAGAATAATACCGGCTGCAGCAATACACAGAACACCGCAAATGATGAAAGCAAGAGAGAAATTATTCATATCTCCCAATTTTCCACCCATGATCGGTCCAAATATTCCACCGATTCCGTAAGCGAGGAAAACCCAGCCATAATTTTGTCCGATGTATTTTGTTCCGAAAGTATCTGCCGTGATAGTGGGGAAGAGTGCGAAGTTTCCACCGAAATTGAAACCGATAAGTGCAGCTCCCAAATAAAGCAGAGCAGGAGTTCCGGCGATCCATTGGAACAGGATCACAAAAATACCTTGAGTAAACATCATTACAGCGATGGATGTCTTTCTGCCTAATTTATCACTTATAGCACCCCAGGCAATTCGTCCCAAGCCATTTGCGAGAGAGAAAAATACTGCCATAGCCGTACCGGCAATTCCTGAAGCTGCAAGCTCACTATATCCTGCTGCTTGCAGAGCTTCCATTGGGAATAATTTCATCAGTCCGATGCTCATAAGTCCAGCACTTGCACCAAAGACAAATGTGAGCAAGATCATATAATATTGAGGAGTTTTAAGCATTTCACCACTCTTCATTTGTTTCTTGGAATCGTCTGCTTTCTTCTCTTTTTCAGAAGGTTCCCAACCTTCGGGTTTCCAACCTACAGGAGGATATTTCATCCAAAGACTTCCAATAAAAACTGCTATGAAAAAGACAAAACCGTAGATAGTGAAAGTTGTGTTCAAACCAAGATGCTCGATCAAGCCTCCCCAAGTTCCTGCCAACTTCACCCAAAGGGTTGCACCAAAACCAAAACCGGCAACTGCCAGACCTGTAATAAGTCCCTTTTTATCCGGAAACCAACGCATACCAACGGCAATTGGTACAACATAAGCCAGACCAATACCTGATCCACCGATTATCCCCACAAAAATGAAAATTAACCAGAAATTAGTTCCACCAAAAAGTCCTGCAAGTAGATAACCAAGACCTAAAACAATTCCACCGGACATTGCCAGTTTTTTAGGACCCAGTTTCGGCATTAATCTTCCGGCAATTACCATCACGATAGCGAAAAGTGCAAGACCTGCAGCAAATACAGCTTGAGTTTGTGTTTTCGTCCAATCTGCATCTACAAGTGGTTTAGTAAAAACTGACCAAGCATAGATCGCTCCCAAGCAGAGCTGGATCATAATTGCACCGATAACAACTAAATTTCGATTCATTACTTTTTTTTCAGTCATTTATGTCTCCTTTTTTAAGTTCTGTAGAAAATCAACATCCTGTCATTCTGCACTTGATGCGGAATCTATATTGAAGAAAAAATATTAAACAGATTCCAGATTTCTCGGGAATGGCAGTAGAATATTGATACTTGATCCTCTCAGAACTCTTATCATTTTATCAAGAAAAGCCGGAATCACAACAAAAGAAGGATTCCGACTATACTTTATTTATTTACAATTATTTGATCAACTTACGCTCTGTGATGAGATGTTCTACAACACTTGGATCAGCAAGAGTTGAAATATCACCAAGATTACCTGTATCTTTTTCAGCAATTTTTCTCAGGATTCTACGCATGATTTTTCCTGAACGTGTTTTTGGAAGTGCAGGAGCCCACTGAATTGCTTCTGGAGTTGCGATAGGACCAATCTCAGAACGAACGTGTTTGATAAGTTCTTTCTTAAGTTCCTCAGTTTCCTCAACGCTGCCTACCAGTGTAACGTAAGCATATAATCCTTGTCCCTTGATGTCGTGAGGAATAGGAGTTACCGCTGCTTCTGCTACAGCTTTATGGCTCACAAGTGCGCTTTCCACTTCGGCTGTTCCAATTCTATGACCGGAAACATTAACCACGTCATCAATTCTACCAAGCAGCCAGTGATCACCATCTTCATCTACTCGGCAACCGTCTCCAGCGAAATAAATATCATCAAACATTGTGAAATATGTGTCGATGAATCTGTCGTGATCTCCCCACATAGTTCTCATCATTCCCGGCCAAGGTTTTCTGATGCAGAGTTTTCCACCTTCATTTGTATCGCATTCGGAACCATCGTCACGCAAGACTGCAGTTTCAACGCCAAAGAATGGTCTACCTGCGCTACCAGGTTTCAAATTATGAGCACCTGGGAAATGTGAAAGCATAAATCCACCAGTCTCTGTTTGCCACCAAGTATCTACGATCGGACAATTTTGGTTTCCAACCTTTATATGATACCACATCCAAGCTTCAGGATTTATCGGCTCACCAACTGTTCCCAGAATTCTAAGAGATGGCATTTTATATTTATCTACCCACTCATCTCCAAGTCTCATCAAAGCTCGGATTGCAGTAGGTGCTGTGTAGAATACAGTAATATCAAATTTCTCTACAATGTGCCAGAATCTACCGGCATCAGGATAAGTAGGAACACCTTCGAACATTACGGAAGTTGCACCGTTTGCCAATGGACCGTATACAATATAGCTGTGACCTGTAACCCAGCCGATATCCGCTGTACACCAATAAACATCATCTTCATGAATATTGAAAATGTATTTATGAGTGAGAGTTGTGTGCATTAGGTAACCTGCAGTTGTGTGAACAACTCCTTTTGGTTTTCCTGTAGAACCGGAAGTATAAAGAATGAAAAGCGGATCTTCAGCATTCATATGAACAGCTTCGCAAACTGGATCTGCATCTGCCATTACATCATCATACCAAAAATCTCTTCCTTCTTCCATGTGACAAGGTTCGTCGTTTGTTTTTGTAACGATTACGCTTTCGATAGTGGGAGTTTCTTTGAGAGCTTTATCAGCAATATCCTTCAATCTGATGTGTTTTCCAGCTCTATTGGAAACGTTGGATGTGATGAGCATTTTACAATCGGAATCGATTACTCTTCCTTTAATCGCATCTGCACTAAATCCACCAAAAATGATTGAGTGAATTGCACCGATTCTGGTGCAGGCAAGCATCACAATTGCCAATTCAGGAACCATTGGCATATAAATAGCAACTCTATCACCTTTTTGGATTCCTTTTGTTTTTAGAACATTTGCAAATTTACTGACTTCTAAATGAAGTTCTTTGTAAGTGTATTTTTTTACATTGTCTTCTTCTTCACCTTGCCACAGAATTGCTGTTTTATTTTCGATCGGAGTTCCTAGATGTCTATCTAAACAGTTGTAACTTACATTCATTTCTCCATCTTCAAACCAGGTGTGCTCGATTTTTCTACCTTTAGTATCCCAATTGTATCTGAGACCTTTTGTCGGCTTTTTGAACCAATGAAGAGTTTCAGCTTGCTCTAACCAGAAACCATCCGGGTCATTAACCGATCTGTCCCACATCTCTTTGTACTGCCCATCTGTAGTAATATGAGCATTTTTCTTGATTCTCTCTGGTGGTGGGAATGTTCTTCCTTCACCTGCTAACGAACTAATTGTCTTATCTGCCATCTTGTATATCCTCCTTTAGTTATTAAAAAATTCTTGCACAAAATCTTAGGCACATATCGACGAGTCAAGGATTTTTTAATTTCTATTACAATTAAAATATTTTATAAAAATAAAATAAATAATTACTGTAAATAATGTAACTTGTGAAAAATGTTTATCCAAATATCTGCAATTTATCGCATTCAAATACTTTTACAAAAATTATCTACTAATATCATTTTAATAAAAACCATTTGTTATTGATTTCATCGAAAAATGAGATCTTTCCAGAATTCATTCTATATAACCACTTATGTATTGTTAGTTCACCCTTATTGTGTTTTTTCTCAATGTAATCAAAAGTTAGAAGGTTTTTTGCTTGAAGTAAAATATTTTCTTTAATTGTTTCCAATTCCAAGGGATCTATTCCAGAATTTTTAGCTGTTTCTTTTGCAGGGCATGCATGCTTTAACCAATCATGTATTTTAAAATCTGTTGGTGTCCCATCAATTAAGGCATTTATCCCACCACAACCAGTATGTCCGCAAATTATAATATTCTCGATTTTAAGTTCTAATACAGCGTATTCCAAAACAGAACTTGTACAGTTTTCACCAGCATCTTTTGGTGGAATTATATTTGCAATGTTACGGATCACGAATAGATCGCCTGCGTTAGCATTGACGATAAATTCCGGAACTACGCGTGAATCGGAACAGCCAACCCACAGAACTTTTGGATGCTGACCGTTTTCAACAAGATCAAGATAGAGTTTTTTATTTTCCTTAAATTTATCTGTAAAAATAGCATTACCTTTACTCATTTTTGCTAAAGTCATTTTCCCTCCAAAATTTATAATTATTTATGATAAACTTTGTCTTTTAATTGCGACTTAAATTATTATGTCAAACATTTTTCTTGCATGAAGAAGGCTACAGC
>JAQICU010000230.1 GCA_027858325.1 Candidatus Cloacimonadota bacterium | reverse complement strand
ACGTCAACATCCTGACGATATTCCATTATTGGTAGAATATTTTTCTAATCAGTTTTCAATTGAATTAAAGCTCCCGCTAAAAGAATTTTTACCCGAAACGATCTCGAAATTACGATCTTGGGAATTCAAAGGAAATGTTAGGGAATTAAAGAACTTTATCGAAAGATTATACATTCTTGTTCCAAAAATAATTATCGAACCGGATGATATTAAAAACCTTGGAATGGCAAAACTACCGGATTCCAACTTTTGGAATGAAACTGTATCTCTTAAAGATAAGCGAAAGGAATTCGAAACTAAATATCTATCAATTCAACTGAAAATGAATGATGGGAATATCTCTAGAACTGCAAAAGTATTAGATCTGCAAGTAAGTAATTTATCACGAAAGTTAAAAGAATTAAATATAAATTGAGAATAAAATGAATTTTGCATAATGAAATGTTTTAAACCTCACCTCAATCCTCTTCTGAGAGGGAAAGGAAGTTTTCCGTACTCCTTCTCCTGCATGAGAAGGTTGGATGAGGTCGAGAAAATGAAAATATGAATTAGAAATAAAAAAATCAGAAGGAGTAAATTATGAAATCAAAATGGTTTACATTAGGTTGTCTTACTTCTATTGTTATTATTATTATCATGATATTTACCATGTTTTGGACATTCGGAAGTATTGGAAAAGCATTTCAAAAACCTATACCGGAAAGGATCGTTCAAGGATCGTGGTTAAGAATGGATATCAGCGGGAGGATAACAGATTATAACGAATTTGAAAACAGTCCTTTTGCCGGTTCATTCTCAGCTGAAGAAACATCAGTTCATGAAATTGTGCACAAGATCAATAAAGCTGGTCAAGATGATAAGATCCAAGGAATTCTTCTTGAACCAAAGTTTATCTCTTGCGGCTATGCAAACCTGCATGAGATAATGAGTACCCTAGAAAATTTTAAAACTACAGGAAAAGAGATCCATGCTTATCTCGATTTTGGCATGAACAAAGATTATATCCTTTCAACTGTAGCGGATAAAATCTATCTCAATCCTTCTGCCTCAGCCGGGATATTATTAACTGGAGTTGGCGGTGGAATGCTCTTTTACAAAGATCTCCTTGAGAAAATCGGAGTAGAGATCAATGTGATCCATGCAGGAAAATACAAAGGAGCCGGAGAAACATTTACTCGTAATGAATTATCTGAACCTGTTAGAAAGAACCTGGATAGATTATTCTCAAATGTTTATGATTCAATTCTTGCAAAAATAGCTGAAAACCGAAATATTGATATTTCTGAAATAACTAAAGTTTATGAAAATAGAGAAGAACTTTTCATAAATCAGAATACCGCTTTAGAATATGATCTGGTTGATGAACTCTCATTTAAAGAAGATCTGTATAATAAATTAGGTGTTACAAAAAAGAAACTGGTATCATTTTCTAAATATAAAATGCCAAATTTTAAAGAATCTAAATCTAATATTGCTGTTATTTATGCTCAGGGTGGAATTGTAATGCAGTCTCAAGGTTTTGATGCAGTAAATATTACCGCTGCCAAGCTGAATAAAATACTCACAAAAATTGAAAATGATAATGAGATAAAAGGTGTTGTGATCCGTGTGAATAGTCCTGGTGGAAGTGCATTAGTTTCAGAAATGATCCTGGATAGAATTAAGAGATTAAGTAGAAAAAAACCTGTGGTGATCTCAATGGGAAATGTTGCTGCATCAGGTGGATATTATATCTCGGCAGAATCAGATTACATCTTTGCAGATCCGTTCACAATAACCGGTTCTATAGGCGTTGTTGCAATGCTGCCTAATATTTCCAAGCTTACAGACTATATCGGAATTCATGAAGAAGATATTTCTAAAGGAAAATTCTCTAATGCAATGAGTTTATATTCACAACCGGATGAGTCTATGATCAGATCACTACGTATGAGCATCATGGACACATATATGGAATTCAAGCAAAGAGTTGCCGATGGCAGAGGAATGTCTCTTAATGATGTTGAACTGATCGCTCAAGGGCAGGTCTGGTCTGCTGAAGATGCATTACAGAACAAGCTAATAGATGAAACTGGTATGATAAGTGATGCAATAAAGAAAGCAGCAGAACTAAGCAATGTTGAAGAGTTCACAATTAAGTATTTCCCAAAACATAAGAATTTCTTTGAAGAGATAATAAAAGATAAATTTGATGTGGATATTACAGAGACATTAATATCAAATCAAATCAAGGAAGATAAGGGTATTCTCAAAGCCTGGCAACTACTTAAATCAATTAAAGATGATCCTTTGCAAGCTGTTATGTCATTTGAGTTAGAAAACTAAACAGTCAATTATGATTTTACACAGAAGGTGGCTTATGGTCACCTTCTTTTTGATTTAAAGATTACAAAGTACTTGACTTATTAACCTTATAAAAAAATTTGCTTTATAATAATAAAATATTTAAATATAGTAAACGGAGGAAAAATGAGTGAGTTTAAAAAGATTTTAGTTATTATTGGAATTATTTCAATTTTCGGAACTTCATTATTGGCAATTTCTCAAGATCTTTCTGTTCAAGGAAAGAAGAACTTACGTTCTGCCAATATGCATTTAGGTGGTAAAAGACCTGAGAAAGCACTTCCATTATATGAATTAGTTTTAGAAGAAAATCCATATCAGATCGATGCACTAAACAATATAGCTGCGATTTATTATGATATTAAGGGAGATTATGCTGAAGCTCGCGAATATTTCATAAGATTGATCGTTGTGATCAATAGCATTTTTGCTGAATATGAAGAGATTAAACTAACTGATGCAAAAGCTGCAAAGAAATTCTTTAAAGAAAATATTAAGAAACCCAAACTGGAAAAAATGCTTGAATCAGTTATCAAATTTAGAGATAATTGCTTCACACAGTTGGTGAATAGTGGTAAACTAAAGATCAAAAATGAAGAATATCACGATGCTATCAAGATATTCACTAATATTATTGAAATTGTGCCGGATAGTACAATCACATACAGACTGATGGCTCTTTGTTACGAGAAACTCGATGACCTGGAAAACTCTAGGAATTACTTTATCAAAACAGCTGAACTTGATCCAGCAGATTTTTATGCAAAACAGCAAGTGGCTTCCCTTTATTTTAATGAAGAGAATTTCATTGAAGCAGGTAATTGGTATATGGAAGCTGCAAAAATTGAAGCTGAGAATCCAGATAATTATTATAATGCCGGACTTTCATATAAAAATGCTGGTAATGATTCATTATCGTACAACGCTTTTCAAAAAGCTTTAGAATTAGACCCTGAAAATATAAGCATTGCTGTCACTTTAAGCAATATTGCTTTGTCGTTGAAAGATAACATAGCTTCTACAATGTATCTGCAAAAAGCAGTAGAAATTGATATTGCTGATGGAAAAATAGATAATACAATGTACGTTACAACCCTCTGCTACAAACTGTATGGATTGAAAAAATTTGATGAACTCATTAAATATGGTGAAATGTGGCATAGTTTTGACGATTCTTCCAAAGAAGCCGTACAGATGTTATATAACGCATCCAAAGAACTAAATAATAAAGAATTGATGAATAAATACAATAAAATGTATCAGGACATGCAATAATTTCATCGTGCGAAAGTGGCGGAGTTGGTAGACGCGCTGGCCTTAGAAGCCAGTGAGAGAAATCTCGTAGGGGTTCGAGTCCCCTCTTTCGCACCAATTGTTTTTTATAATTATTCGCTAAGGAGATAAATTGAAAACTAGTATCAAAGAGATAAGCCAATGTGAAAGAGAACTTACTATAACTGTTGAATCTAAAACTGCAACTGCAGATTATAATAAAATTGTGAATCAATTCAAAAAATATGTTGCTATTCCCGGATTCCGTAAAGGTAAAGCACCTCTTTCAATGATAGAGAAATCATTTAGTCAAAAGATTAAAGATGAATTTTACAATCAAAAATTAGGTGATTATTACAAAGCTGCAATAGATGAAGAAAAAATTCACCCGATCAATCAAGGTGAAGCTTCTGAATTTGAGTGGGAGAAAGGAGAAGATCTTGTTGTTACATTCAAGTAT
>JAQICU010000205.1 GCA_027858325.1 Candidatus Cloacimonadota bacterium | reverse complement strand
CTAATGAGTTACCTTCGTTCAAATATGATATTTTCTGATAGTCTGTCTCATCTGCTCTGATTGTTTCTACATGATAGCCATTCAAGGTAAAACTGACTTCCGTATATTCTTTCCCGATTGAGCTATGATCAAATAGCTTCTGTTCTGTATTTTCTGGGATATCTACCCATTCTGCACTTAGAATAGATACAAAAAGTAATAATAATAATAATAGTGATTTTCTCATTTAAATTTCCAACCTTCCTTTATTGATTTTAACTTATATTATTAATGCAATAATTATTACAAACTATAGTTCAAAATTATAGCAGGCAGATAAATAAAAAAGAGCACCCAAATGGGCGCTCTAAGTTATCAATAACTTGATAGTTAATAGATTAAAATTCTTATTTAATCAACATCATCTTTTTAATTTGATCCATATTAGTAGTTTTGAATCTGTAAAGGTAGATTCCACTTGCTACTTTCTTGCCATCACGATCTGTTCCGTCCCAAACAGTGGAATGGAATCCAGAATCCATTTGACCATCAAGCAGCTTTTTAACCTGTTCTCCTTTAATGTTGTAAATAACCAAACCTACCTTGTCAGCAACAATTAAGCTAAATTCTATTTTTGTTTCAGGATTAAAGGGATTGGGATAATTGCCAATAAGTGCTGTATGAGTAGGGATCATGGGATCTTCAGATTCGGTAAGTTCAATTGTAACTTCATTTGTTGCTGTAGATTCATATTCTCCATATAATCCGGTAACAAAGTACGTATAAGTTCCAAAAGGAAGATCAAGGTCTGTATAGGTTGTTTCAGTTACATCAGCAATAGACAAACCATTACGATAAACTCTATAACCTGTGAGACTTCTTTCTGCAGAAGGAGCATCCCAATTAAGAATAATATCTGGTTCTTGAGATTGATAGGTTAGGTTAGTTGGCGGATCAAGAACTACAGTAATTTCTGCTGTATTAGATGGTAAAGATTCATTGTTGCCATCGTAAATAGCTGTTACATAATAGGAATACTCTCCTGAATCCAGGCCATCATCATTATAAGAAGTTTGAGAAGTATTATTGATTTGAGCTATCTCAATACTATTCCTATAAACTCTAAAACCGGTTAGTGAACGTGTTGTTTGGGCTGAGTTAGAATCCTCAAGTTCTATTCTGCTTATTGTTGAAATCTTGCTAATACTTGATTTTTCTTCTCTAGTTCCAATTGTTGTTAAGGTCGTCATATCCCATTCTAAAGTCACATCATTGCTAATTACTGAAGCCACTAGATTTTCAGGAGCTTGCAGATTTGTTAGTATAAAATTTATTGTTTCTGTTTGGTTTGGAACAATCTGAACACCACTTTCTGTTACCGTTTCATAGCCATCCAAACTTGCAATTACATCATATGTACCTGCTGGAAGTGGAATTATATAATATCCCGAAGTGTTGGGTGAAGTAACAAAACTATCTGCAGTAATCATTACGTCCTCTACGTTACCGAGTCCTCCATTTAGGGTTACTTCACCATCAACGAATCCCAAAGCTGTACCTTGACCACCTTCCAAATGAATGTTGTCAATATACCAGTAATTTAAATTATAAGAATAACCATCAAAGACAAAAGCAATCTGAAAATTCTGCGATCCTACATCAGGAGTAGAAACCGTAAGTTGTTTCAATTCCGGACCTATACTGTTGTTAGGGCTTACTTCCCATGCTGTGTTCCATGTATTACCTCCGTCCGAAGTTGTTCGTACTCCGATCGAATATGCACTTCCGCTGTAGTCGTTCAAGTAGTGCTGGAATTCAAAATCGAGAGATGTGGAACCAGCAGTATTCATTATCGGAGAGACCAGTCGAGATACTCCAGTAAAAGATGGAGTCCAACTGAATCTTGATTCAGGAGAAGAACCACCGGCATTGTTGGTTGTAGATTGTGACCAATTCCCAGTATTCATTCCGGTAAGTGTCCAACCGTCCGGAGGATAAGTCCCACTGAAATCCTCCTCCAGTAGAACCGGAACTTGAGAAATTACTAAGTCAAACGAACCACTTGCAATAAAGTTGATGTCACCATTCATATCCCAGCTTATATTTGCCATATGCCCAACAGGAGCAGATGCAGAAGCGGTAACATTAAACATACATGTAGATACATTTCCGGCACTCAATAAAGCAAAAGTATGAGTTGATGTATTCAATGTAACATATGGATCGGATTCAGTTAATTCTGTAAGTACATTATATGCATCCGCTCCACCGCTATTGATGTATGAAATATACATATCAGCAGTTTCATCAGGATCAAGTATGTTATTTGCACCGTCATCAATAAACACTGATTGAAACTCAATCACAGGTGAATTCAGTTCGACAGTAAAATAAAGTATCCAGCTATCTTCATTACTCGTAATGTTCATCTCAAAATTAACAATATGCCCATCAGGACAGTCTTCTGATACTGTGATCTCATAATCGGTTTGATTGCTTGCAGAGCCTCCACCAGGAACATTGTTATAAGTCGAAGCTGATTGATTGATCGTGATGTATACATCAGCAGAATTTATAGTTGCAGAAACACCAGTTGCCGGATTTTCTCCCAGATTATTCAATAGAACATAAAGTGACACATCTTCGCCATAATCTGCCTGATCATTACCATTGGCATCTATTATTGTTACACCGCCCAAAACTAAGAATGGCTGCGCTAACGGAATCGAAGGACCTGTAATACGTAAGGCCATCTCATTCTGTAAGTGTTTAGCTGCAATGGGATATGAATTATTAAATGTATATTCCAGTCCAACCGTTCCCGTAGGATCTTCAATACCAACTGAAGAGTATTGTCCATGATTGCCTGGATAATTACCAGCACTGGTATTGTTGATAACTTTGTATTGGAACTTGATCTCACTGTCACTGGTAGTTGTAGGATAATAATTTGCATCGTACAAAATTACCTGGAATGTCTCTTCAAGATTATCTTCATCATTCTGAAGGTGATCCCATTCAATAATCACAGTATGCAAGGAAGAGTCGTAATACCAGTAAACACCTCCACTACCTGTTTTCAAATCATCCCAGAAAGGAGCGATCATAGGTGAAGGACCTTGAGGTCCGGGGATAGGACTGTTCATAAAAGAGCCTTGTGTACTGCCGCCCGGTGCTATCCAGCCATTGGAACATACAGTAGCTGTGTCATACTCTTCTCCATACATCCTAAATGTGATGGGAAGATCATTGATCGTTGCAATAGCACCCGTATCACCAGGATCGTATAAGTTAAGGTTCGTTCCAATACTATTTATCTCGATCCAATCATAAATTGGAGCACTAAGATAATCTGTGTCACCATCATCGTAACAGAAATAACCATAAGCATCAGGTCCTACTGGATCAGTAATAGATACTTCTCCAATACCCAATAAAAAATATACTATAGAATCATATCCATCAGCGTTATAAAGATGGAGTTCCATCATTATTTGAGTGCCTACTACAAGCTGTGCACCGGCTGTAACTTCAAATGTATCTGAAGTATTGGAACCCTGCCCGCCTGCACCTGTAATAGTTCCAAAATATCCGTCTGCATCTGAAACTGTAACACGATTATCGGGTGAGATAAGTTCGCCATAAATCGCATTTGCTGTTACACTGCCCAAATTCTGTAATGTTACATTCATCTCAACTGTCTCACCAGGATCAAGATATCCGTTACCATCTTCAATCGTGTAATCTGTAACATCAAGATTAGCACCTTCAACAACAAGGTAGATCATATCATTCCAGATATTTCCAATATTATCTTCAATCAGTATAGCTAATACAATCTCAGTTCCGCCTAATACATCTTCAGCAATGGAAATATCAAAATCATCGCTACAGAAAACAGCATTGCCGGATGGAATTGAGCCAAAGTCTTCAACATCATCTGTGATCGTAACAAAATCGTTATCTGTTGTTATGGT
>JAQICU010000170.1 GCA_027858325.1 Candidatus Cloacimonadota bacterium | reverse complement strand
TTAATATGGCTGTCGTAGGTAAAAGACAACGGAATAGATACTTTGATGATTACACGAATGCTTTGCGTTTAAAGGATAAAGTAATAGTGATAAATAAAAAAAATGCACTCAGACCTATTCTAAAGCTTCTGGGAGAAGGTTTCATCGTAAGTCTATTAATGGATCAGAATGCAGGTCGGAATGGTGTACTTACAGAATTTTTAGGACACGAAGCTTCCACCTTTGTAGGAGCTGCTAAGATTGCCATAAAAACAGGATGTCCAATTGCACCGGCTTATGCGATAAGGAAAGATGATGGCAGTCATGTATTCATTTGTGAAGAGATCATTTCTGCAGAGGGATTCAAAAATAACTTAGAAGATCTTACTAAATTTACTGAAATAATTTCTAAGAGAATAGAGAAATATATTTATCAATATCCTCATTTGTGGTTCTGGGTACATAAACGCTGGAAAGGTTATAAAAAAGCCAGAAAGATATAATACTTTACAATAAAGTATAATTACAAACATTTGCCTGTAAGGAGTTGCTTTTGAGAAGATATATTTTCGTAATAATCGCACTTGTTTTTTCTTTGCTTAATGCAGTTGATTATCATACTGCATCGGGTAGGAATGTCCGACTATCTGTGCGGGATACATTATTTTACTATCACACCAATACTGATGATCAACATTGGTTCGGAAGCGATAGTTGGGCAGTTAAATTTGAGTTCAATGAGTTTTATCCGGGAATCGATACACTCTTCTATGAAACTGAAGGAGCAAATATATTCATACCGGGAGTAGGCGGTTCTAACCCATTAACCATAAAACTTTGTGAAGATAGTTATGGTCAACCTCTTATTAATCCTGATAGTTTATTATTTTCGCAAACCTTATTAGCTACTGAAATTCAAAATCAAGATTGGAATTATATTCAATTCTCTAATACTATTACAGATACAACTTTATGGCTTGTCATAGATTATCCCACGAATATAACTGAACAATTCATTTCTGCTTCTGCAACAGGCGGCATGCAAAGTTATTTTTTAAATAATGGTTACTATTACAGCATGTTCAGCATTAGTTATAATTCAGAATTTCTTTTTAGCCTTCAGGGCAGATTTATCACCGAAGGGACAGATCTAGATCTGGTTTCAATTGATTGGGAAGGTGAATTCTTGCCAGGTAATTCCATTCATCCTAAATTTACGATAAAAAATAATTCTGATATCCCGGTTTTGGGAAGTTATATTCTTCCTTTATTGGAAGATCCTTCCGGCACAATTGAACTTGTCTATACTATTGATAGCACTACTTGCCAGCAAATAAATTTGCCGGTACTAAATGCGAATGAAACTTATATTATAGATGTGAGTGATAGCCTCATGTACAGACTTCCGGATAGAGCTTCTCAATATCAATTTGCGGCTGAAATATTTTGTGAAACAGATAGTCTAACTCAGAATAATATTTTTGAGGATGAATTTCAAATTTATAATGAATTATTGGAAAATCTCATGATTGAAAATGCAGTGCAGTTAAATAGTTCAAATTCCAATAATATCTGGTCTGTACAAGCATCTGTTTTAGATACTTCAAATTGTATTTTACTGAATTACTTTGCAGATCTCAATGATGAACCATTTTATAATGATGATTCTTATGAAAGATATCATTATTATGATCTGATGGGTTTCCCTGCTACAATTGTTGGAGGTAAAGAAAAGCTGCTTGGTTACACTTCACAATATTCTGTTCAGTTAACAGAACTTTACAACTCAGCATTTTCAAACAATACATTTATCAGTAATGACACAAGCTATGCATATTACAATGACCAGAGGAATGTTGGCTTTTCTTATGAAATAGAAAACACAGAAACTCTTCTTTTTGATGAATTCATAAATGATCTTTCAATGCGACTTGGAGTGATTGAAAATGTAAAAAATGAGCCTGGCATTCCTGTTGATATAAATATTCCAGTTTTTACGTACTTAATTGCTGCAGTTGATGCAGCTCAGTTTTTGGATAATTCAACAATCTCCGATACTGTCCTTTTTAATATGGATGATGACTTTGTAACAATAACCGGTGATACGGATAATTGTGAAATTGTTTTCTGGCTTCAGAATGATGATACCAAAGAGATCTTTCATGTGAACAAACTTCCGTTTATTGAATTTCAACCCGGACTTGTTAGTATGAATGAGGATGAAATTCCTAAAACCGAGCATAGTATGATTATTTTTCCAAATCCTTGCAAAACTACAGACTTTATGAATATTTCATTTTCTCTTTCTAAATCGATTCAATCTGTAGAATTAAAGATCTATAATATAAAAGGACAGTTGGTTAAAACAATAACACAAGAGCCGGCAGCACAGAATGCTTCATTTATTTGGAATGGAAAGAATAATGTGAATAAGCAAGTTTCAAGCGGAATCTATCTAATGCAGATCAAAGCTGAAGTTGACGGTAAAGAATATAAATTTCACAAGAAAAGTTTGTTGATCAGGTAGAAATGAAAAAAAAGAATATTTTCAATAAAAAGTACTTCGAACTTACAGGTTGCGTTCACAATCATACTATTTATTCTTTTGATGCCCATGTGAAGCTGAATAAAATACTTAAAGCAGCAAAGAAAAATGAACTGGATTACCTGACAATAAACGATCATTTCACCCTGGCGGCAGGCGATGATGAAGCAGTGAAAAAGGAAAATGATCTCATTATTATCGTGGGTGCAGAAATTAACGATCCTGAGAAGAATAATCACTTTTTAGTTTTTAATACTGCTGAGATCATTAAAGGTAAGAAATCTCAAGAATATACTAAACGTTATGCCGAATCTGATGCAATTTGTTTTGCCGCACATCCTTTTGAGAAAAGAGTTTCTAAACAATTCAGGAAATATATTTGGACAGATAAAAGAAATGATAACTTTGATGGAATTGAGATCTGGAATTATCTTTCAGAATGGATCGGGAAGCTGAATCCGATATTAAATGGATTATTCTTTGTTTTGTTTCCATCGAAGTTCGTGCGAAAACCGCTGCGTGAAGTTTTGGATTACTGGGATGAATTAAATAATGCAGGGAAGAGAAGATCAGCTATTGGTAGTGTAGATGCACATTCGGAGAGAATGGAAAAATTTGGTATCAAATTCAGTTTTCTCACTCACAAAACATTATTCAGGTCAATTCGTACAAATGTTCTAATTCCAGAAGATATTCAAGTTGATCAGCAGAATATTGTAAAAGCTCTAAAAAATGGCAATAGCTATATAGTAAATTATAAAGTTGGGAATCCATACGATTTTTATGCCGGTATCGCATCTTCAAAAGATAACAGCGCTATCTATGGTGAGGAGTTGCTATTGTCTGAGAATATGTATTTCTATTTCAGACTTCCAAAAATTGACAGAGTAAAACTTTTTAGAAATGGAAAGAAGATCGATTCTAAACTTGATGAAAAAGGAAGATTTGAAATAACACAAAAAGGGAATTACAGGTTAGAAATTTATAGATTCGGTTATGGCTGGATCTTTACGAACAATATTTATGTAATTTTGGAAGGGAGACATGAATATTTTACAAGAAAAAGTTAATCGTGCTCTTGATAAGATTAAGATTAATGAGCAAAAAATCATTGCAAATGATATTTCTGAAAGAACGATTACTCATAAATTAGCTGAATATTTACAAGTTGTAATTAAAGAATATGATGTTGATTGCCAATATAATAGAACTTCTGACTTCGGTCCTAATAAACCAAAATATCTTGATATTTATGAGTATAACCAAAAACGAATTAAACATTTGAAAGATGTCTCAATGTTTAAAGATCAAGTTTCAACATATCC
>JAQICU010000155.1 GCA_027858325.1 Candidatus Cloacimonadota bacterium | reverse complement strand
ATGAAGATCAGTTTGAAGAATAATTATTTTTTAAAAAGTTTGACAAAATCAGTATCAACAATTTATTAGAATTGCGCATTGGTTCAAATAGGTAAAAAGATATCTAGATATTTAAGGAATAGATAAAAATATATTTGTAACTGATAAAATTATTATTAAATAGATTATAATGTGGGAACAAATGCCTCTTTGATATGTTTTAATGATGTATGGGTTTTGCTTTTTAAAATAATTATTACATCAAAGCGTGTGAACATATCTTCCAAAGGGCGATTGGCGGAGAGAAAGATAGAAGCTGTTTAAGATATCTTTTTTCTTTTTGAGATCGAGATACTGTTCAGGGCAGAATCCAGATTTGAGGATCTTGTCTTAACCTCGATAAATACTAAGGTTCCGTTATCTTTGGCAATGATATCGATCTCGCCGTAAGGAGAATGAAAATTTGTCTTGATGATCTGATAATTATTTGCCATCAAGAATTCTCTGGCCAGTTCTTCTCCCTTAGAACCGATCTGTTTTATGTTCTTATTAATCATATATAAAAGAAAAATCTTGACGAATTAATTGTCAATAAGTTAAAAAGAAAGTCGATTTAAGATTCGGGGGTTATTATGAAGAAAAGGGTTTTATTGTTTATAAGCATTTTGTGCTTGTTCAATATAGTGCTATTTTCCATACCGTACACTACTCTAGGTAATATCAATATACCTGACGCTTATGTTTTACCGCATAAAATGGTAGATATTTCCTATACTAACTATTTTGTTAGTGATGGAGTAGTACCAGGGATGGATGAGCGTTATAATGAATATGATTTTGCAGGTTCCATCAGGATCGGTCTCTTTGACCGGGGCGAGCTGGGAGTGGTCTATACCAGTACAGCCGGTGTTTTTGGTAATTTAAAGGTTCGCATAATTAACGAAACTGAAAAATTACCGGCGCTCTCAATTGGTATGACAAATCTATTCTCAAGTGTTAGTAATTTTGATGTTGAAGAAGAGGATTTGGGGCAGCTTGATTACGGTTTTCCTGATCCAATCGACTATATCAGCAACTCACCTTTCCTGGTGCTAAGTAAATCGCTGGTTATCATTACCGGTATTCCCGCCATGGATTATCTGGAGACCTCCTTCCACTTCGGGATGGGACAGAGAAGATTCCTGGGTAAGGGAGAGGCTGTTAAGAATTTTGGCGGTATTTTCTGGGGTATGGATATCAAACCTTCCCGCTTCTGGGGTTTTGATCTCGAATGGGATGGTCAGAACATCAATTTTGGTCTGAACGGTTTTTATAAGAACTTTACTCTGCGGGCCGGCATGTACGAAGTTGAGGACTTGCTTGGTGTCAAGGGTGATGAGGGAAGCAATAAATTTGCCGTTAATTTAAAATATACAATTGATAAATTTTCTGAATTGAAAGCTACCGAAAAGAGAACTAAAACAATAGGTGCGCAACAAAGATCGATCCAGAAAGTGACTCCAGCAGAGGAAGAGACCTATGATGAAAACTCTAATCCATTGCACGATGAGTTAGAACAGATCAGACAAAGAAGGAAGCAGGCAGAAAAAGAGTTGGAAGAGATCAGAAAACTGTTACAAGAATAGACCTTATATAAGATATGAAAAAAAAATATTTTGCGTTTTTACTGCTGATTCTGGGCTCATCACTGTTTGCCCAAAGTGATATAACCTCTATTCTTAAACCAGCAGTAGAAGAGAAACCTTTTTTAGAACAGTTGAAAGAAGAGAAGAGAGAATTGGCTGTCCTGGAAGAAGAGATCTCCTATTTTTACAATCTCCTGCAGCAGAGAGCTGCCGTCAGAGAACTCTACAATAAAGGAAAGATCTCCAGTTTAAAAAATGTTTTCTCTAAAACCGCAAAAATTATTGACCGCATGTTCGAAAATCAATTGATCGAATCAGCTTCGCTTAAAATTGGTGAACAGAAGATAATCTACGGAGATGTGGTTGAATTGCAAGACCAGCTTCTCTATTATCGTGCCAAGCTGTCCTTTCTAAACGATGACTTTAAAAAAGCCCAGGATTTGTTAGAGGAGATAGTAGAGAGCTACCCCCGCTCTTTAATTATGGATCCAACAATTCTGCTTTTGGAAGAGATCTATTTTGTGGTCGGATGTGATACTGAACTCATTGATATTTTTGATACGTATACTAACGAGAAATCTTTACAGCAAAATTTCTGGCTGGCTCAAGCTTATTACAATACAGGTCAGTACACTGAAGCCGAAACTTACTTCAATATCCTAAAGAGAGATAAGGAATTCGCCTTTAGATCTAAAGCAATGCTGGCGCTCATCTCATATTTTACTGAAGATCTGGCCAGTTCGATCGCTAAATTTACTGAATTAGAGAATGATTATAATGATAGAACTGACTATTACGAATATGTCCTGATTTCTTTAGCGAGGCTGTACGTGGCTAATAATGATTTTGAAACATCCCTTATTTATTACAATAAATATTACGAATATACAAGTGATGTTATTTCAGATGAGCTAATATATGAAATAGCCATGCAAAACTATAACAATAAGCAGTACAAAAGCGCTATTGGATATTTTAACTTAATAATCAAAAGACCTGTAAAAAGTCAGTATTTTGCTTCAGCAAAATTCTTTGTAGCTGTCTCTGAGCAGGGTCGTGGTAACTACGACCAGGCAGAAGACACTCTCTCCGAAATGATCACTCGTAATAACATTCTTATGGAGACCATGAACACTAAATACAGTTTGCTGGAAAAATATAGTACGTTGAGAAGGAAACTTACCAAGAGAGACCTTACCGATGAAGAGTGGAATAAATTCAAAACTCAATCCGAAAGTATTGAACAAGCTCTTTTTCGGACAAATGATACTTTAGAAAAATTATATACCGGACTTGACAATAAATCGCTTGAGATATTGCAAATTCTGGAAGAAGAATATCTCTCTTATAGTAGTACCATAGCAGATATGGATGCGGTAATCTTATTGGCACAATCATTGCCTAATAAGCGGATACCAGCCATTCTTGACCGTGAGATCGCCTCTTCAGATTCATCGATCATTACTCTGCAGGTCTTAAGTTATCTCGGGCACAGACCCAGATTTTCCCAGAAAGATTACGATTTTGCCAAATCACTGGCTGCTGAGAAAATATATCAGGAGAATTTACTTAAAACTTTGGCAGAGATCGAACAGATCGCTAACCAAAATAAACATGAAGAAATGCTGCACTCAATTCGGA
>JAQICU010000147.1 GCA_027858325.1 Candidatus Cloacimonadota bacterium | reverse complement strand
ATATAAGGTATTCCATCCTTGAATCGGTCAATGGCCATGATGGAATTTCCCGTCACTGCTGATTTTCCAACTTGGATGGGTGCAATCCCTGGTGTTTCTGCAATGGCAACGGGAATGATGAAAAAGGAAATGGAAGATTTGGATATCCCTCCGGTTGATGAATTTCTGGAAATGTTTTCTGATGCTGGCGGAAAAATTTATGCCTGCAAACTTGCCATGGATATGTTCAAACTGACTAAAGATGATCTGGTCGATCAGGTCGAAGATGTACTCACAGTTGGTCAATTCTACGAAAAATCTGCTGGCGCATCAATAATATTTACGTGATTCACTCTATTGGGATTTCAATATTTTATTCACTTTGTTGTGATGAAATAGATCTGCAAAATTAAATATATTTTAGGAGTTTAGATATGGAGATATCTAATAACCAAATGGGAATTTCTGAGTATGAAAGTTATTAGATTGCGTCGTGGTTACGACATCAAATTAGTTGGCGAAACTGTTAGGACTATCGAGCTAGTTCCTTTTCCAAAAAAAGTTGCCCTTAAGCCGACTGATTTTGAAGGCTTAAAACCAAAATTACTCGTTCAACCGGGAGATGAGGTAAAAATTGGAACTCCTTTAGCTTATGATAAGAATAACGATCGAATTAAAATCATTTCGCATGTTAGTGGAAAAATCGCTGAAATAATTCGCGGAGAACGGAGAGTTATCGAAGCTATTGTAATTGAAACAGATGGAAAACAATCAACAGAAGATCTGAAAATTGATCATAAATCACTATGTAGAGATTCAATAATAGAAACACTCCTCAAATCTGGTTTATTCTTGAGTCTGATACAAAGACCTTTCAATAAAATAGCCAATACGGCAGACACACCCCGCGATATTTTTATTTCGGCTATGGATACTGCACCACTGGCTGCTGAAGATTCCTTTATTTTGGAAGGAAACGAAAGTTTTTTTCAAAAAGGGATTGATGTTCTTTCAAATTTAACATCAGGAAAAGTTAGATTATCTTTCAAACCTGAAGATAAAGAATTTACAAAATTCAAGAACTGTGAACACTACAATTTCAAAGGTCCTCATCCTGCCGGCAATGTAGGAGTTCATATCCATCATATTTTACCAATAAAAAATGCTCACGATATAGTGTGGAGTTGTTCAGTTCAAGCAGTTATCCAGATTGGCAGGTTATTTGAAACAGGTGAGATTAACCAGGATGTTATCGTGAAAGTAGCGGGAAGTTCTGTAGAAAAAAGATATTACTACAGAACCATAATCGGGGCACAGGTGGATTCTTTCCTGGGAAAAATTGAAGAAAACTCCAGGATTATTTCTGGAAATGTGCTAACTGGGAAAAAGATCGAAGCCAACGGATTTATCGGTTTCAAAGATAACTTGATCACTGTGATTCCTGAAGCGACTGAACCAGAATTTCTTGGTTGGTTGAATCCGGGATTTTCCAAACGAAGCTGGTGGAAAACTTTTGTTTCTGCAATTATAGCTCCAAAGAAAGCACTCAAAGCTGATACAAATATTGGCGGTGGTAATAGGTCACTTGTAATAAACAGCATTTATGAAGAAGTTGTTCCAATGCGTATTTTGCCGAGTTATCTTATTAAGAGCATCTTAGCAGAAGATATTGAGGAGATGGAGGCTTTGGGAATTTATGAAGTTGCTGAAGAAGATTTTGCACTGTGTGAATACATTTGCCCTTCCAAAACGGAATTCCAGCAGATCATTCGACAGGGTTTAAACCTGATAGAAAATGAAGGTTAAAAAAATATGAAGTTTTTGTACGATTTTATTCAAAAAATAGGTCCCCATTTTAAAAAAGGTGGAAAATTAGAAAAATTATATCCGATCTACGAAATGGGGGAAGGTTTCTTATTTGTTCTACCGTATAGAACAAAAACGGGTGCACACATTCGAGATGCAATTGATATGAAAAGATTTATGATAACCGTGTATGTAGCTTTGATTCCAGCATTTATTTTTGGAATTTTCAACTCAGGTTATCAGCATTATTTATCGATGGGAATAATTGCAACAATATGGGAAATCATCTTAAAAGGTGCTATCGTTGTCATCCCGATCTATCTTATAGTACTTGTTACAGGTGGAATTTGGGAAGTGCTCTTTGCAGTTATCAGAAAGCACGAAATTAATGAAGGATTCCTGATCACGAGTTTCCTGATTCCTCTTATTGTTCCACCCACAATTCCCTGGTGGCAACTAGTAGTTGCAACTTCTTTCGGGATAGTTATCGGAAAAGAGATCTTTGGAGGCGTAGGAATGAATATTTTCAATCCTGCCTTGATAGCAAGAGCTTTTTTGTTCTTTGCTTTTCCGAAAGCAATGTCCGGTAATTCCGTGTGGACTGTTTTCGGTGAGAAAGTGGTTGATACTTACACATCAGCAACACCACTTGCTGTGATCTCTGATACAATCTCAAGTTCCAGCGGTATCATCGAAGCTTTGGCAGATAAAGGTTACACACTTTGGAATATGTTTTTGGGGATTATTCCCGGAAGTATTGGAGAGACTTCAACCCTGATTATACTTCTTGGCCTTTTGATTTTATTAATTACAAAAACAGCAAGTTGGCGAATTGTACTTTCTGTCTTTGTTGGTGG
>JAQICU010000146.1 GCA_027858325.1 Candidatus Cloacimonadota bacterium | reverse complement strand
TTTGGTATGATAAGCGATTTTATTTAAACTACAATAAGCTTTAGCTTCCCATAGAATAGCACCGCCAGCATCAGTCCATTTGTTTATAAATTCTAATTCCAAATCTTTGGAATTAATTATCAGTAGTGAATATTCGGTTGGATCAATCGGTTTATTGGGTTGAATTTGACTGTAATTAATACTGATTTGATCTAAAATGATTTGCCACCCTGGAGTCAGCTTCGATATTCCTATCTGGATTTTTTTCATTTCTTCTTATATATAATGATTTGCGACCATCTGAACGATGAAATTAAATTTGTAATGAACTCAACGATCGCAGATTTAATATTAGTAATCTGTGAATTAAAGGACACAAAATTATGGTATACCGGTTTATAACCTGATTCCTCCCCCATTTGCATTAGTTCTTTTTTTGTATATTCCCGATAATGCCCCGGATTCTCACTGAAATACCTGATCTTAGCAAATGGTTGAATTCCCATTAAAAGCTTATAACGTCGGAAGATTGCAGCTGCATTAGGAGTTGTACAAATCAGATGTCCATTTTCATTTAACAGCGAATGAAACATAAGTAAAGTATATTCCGGCGCCTGGTAAAGGTGTTCAATAACTTCAGAAAAAATGATCAGATCAAATTTAGTATTAGGCCATTTTTCAATTTTTCTAGATAAATTCAGATCAAAAGCAATATGTGGAATCGTTTCTGTAGTGTCTACCTTGTGTCCCCCTTGGTCATTAGCTTCTGCAAATCCCAGCGAGGTTACTGTATTATAATATTCATTCAACGTCAGTGTTAAAGGTCCTTTGCCAATATCTAATATTTTCAGATCTTTATTTTCAAATCTAGTTGTAATAAAATCGAATAAAAATCTGAATCGTTTTGCTTGCCCACGCATATATCTCTGTTGAGATTCAGGGCTGCAGGTTCGCTCTTTTTCTTCATTGATCCAGTTGTTAATTATTGTTCTGTAATCTTCTTTTCTCATTTCATTTCCTGATAAGCTTCCACATACTTATTAACTGTTGATACCCATTGATTATTGTTATTGAAATTCTCAAAATTCTCTTTAGAATATGCTGATAAAGTGCTTGAAAGTTGCACCAGTCCACCAGCAAGGTCAGCCGCACTAGGCTTTACAATCAAAGCAAAAGCGGGATCAACCTGTTCCGATAAACCACCTACATCTGTAACCAACAGCGGTTTATACAAAGAAGCAAATAAATATGGTAATCCGCTTTGAGTTGCACTTCGATAAGGCATAATTCCAAAATCCGCTTTTACAATTTCTTCTAATAATTCTTCATAACTAACGAATCGATTTTCGAAGATAATCTCCTGATTCAGTCCTGATCTGGTAATCATATTTTTTATATAATTTGCGTAAGATCTTTCACCATTTCCGATTATTCTTATGATTAATTCTGGTAATTTATTTTTTGATTTTAGAAGAACAACTGCTTTAATCAGCAGATCCAGCCCTTTGTAATAACTAATCCCACCAGCAAATACTCCCTTTTTTGAATTAGATGAAATTATAGCATTAGGCTTAAAATTCTGCAATTCCAAACTAAAACAATTTCCATGTTCAATGGTAATTATTTTATCCTGAAGTTCTGCAGGAAATTGCGAAGCAACATAGTTTGAAAGACATATAATTTTATCTACAGTTTGGAAAATATCCATCTCACCCGGTTTTAATTTATTCGTATCATGCTGAAAATAATTATGCTGTGTAAGAATGACTTTAATTCCAGCTTTATGGAGTTTTCTGATAAAATTGAGTTCAATTTTCGGAAATACTAACCAGTTAATGTGAACCAAATCCGGTTTATCTAATATAGCTTTTTTAGCAATGATCTTTAGAGTGGGTGGATAACTAAAAAATTTTAGAAATCTTCTTATGTATTTATTCTGTATTTTATTTGATTTTTGAAAAAAACAATAATTCGGTTTAACATCATAAGTTCTATCGTAATATTCAGTTTTTTGATTCCAACTTGTAAACAAAGTTACTTCTATACCTTTTTTCCGAAAGGATTCAAGCAAAGGATAATTCAATCGCGGGGTAGTGTTATTAGGATCTATAAAAAATATCTTCATTTATCTTATCAGGACTATTTTACCTTTTGATGTCTGCCCATCCGGTGCTGAAACTACATAGAGATAAATTCCCGAACCGCATTTTTTACCTGCTTTATTCAAACCATCCCAACTGAATTGTTCGTAAATGTCCTTTCCAATTTCCATAACCATATCACCGTTCAAGTCGAAAATTCTACAATATGTGTTCCCTTCGGGCATTGTGATCGCACCCTTGTTCTCAATTCTTAGAATATCACCATTTTCAGGATAAAACGGATTAGGATATACTATAGTCTCAAAGAGATCTTTCTCTTCGTTCATAGCTGCAGAAATGCCTATCTCCACAGAATTCATCCCTGAATTTGTTCCAATGTACAAGGTTCCTGTTATAGGTTCGTAGGCAAGAGCTGTAATAGTATTTGAGATGAGTGGAGTATTTTCAGTTGTAAGATTTATGAATTTATCTCTACCTGTATCAAAGATGGTGATTCCGGCATCTTGAGTACCGATCCAGATCATACCAAAAGGATCAACAAACAATGCCGTAGGGTAAGTTGAAATGGAGCCATACAACCTCTCTTGACCTTCATAATACCAATACTCAGCGTTTGGAATGTCTTCACTCCAAAACCAGTCATTGCCATCCCAAACTTTCTTTTTGATATGCGGTCCGTATTTATACCAATCTTCTCCATTATACATGAAAAGCCCTGAGCCAGATGCAACCCAGATTTCTTCGTTATCTATATTTCGAGAGATTATATCAAATATTCTCCCACCTTGCAGGTTGTCAGTAAATGGTGTCTTAGACCAATATTCTTCATTTGTGATCGGGTCAGATGTATCATTCCATATTCTTAGACCTGAAAGCCAACCACCAAAATAGATTTTTTCTTCACTAAAAAAAATATAATTAGGATCCATGTCGTTTAGATCCATTGGTTCAAATAACTCAAAGCTTGTAACATATTCAAAACTATCATCAAGAATAGTTATATAACCTGTGCTTCCACCATACGAGCAAATCCAAATTCTGTTTTGCTTATCAACTGTTAAAAAACTAATGGTGTTATTGCCTATACCATTATCAGTTGTAACATTATCCCATAGATTATTCATGTCATCAAATACACTAATTCCATTTTGCCAATTTTGTGTTGAATTACTACCCCAGGCTCCAAACCATTTTCTATTATTCTCATCAACACAAATAGAATAAATATTATTACTTCTTAAATCTGAATTTTTAGCTGTGTAATTCTGCCATGTATTTCCATCAAAAGAAGATACACCTCGTGTACCTTTGGGTGTTGCTGTGCTTCCCTTATGACCATCAGTAATCCAAAGTTTATTTTGTTTATCTAAAACTAAAGCCTTTATAGTATTAGAAAGTAAACTATTCGTTTTCTGGGGTAATGACCAATCAGAACCATCATAGAGCAATAAACCATCTCCCCAAGTATATGCTACTAATGTTCCTTCAATTTCTTTAAATCCCATTACTTGAGTATTATTCAGATTCATTTCAGTATCACTCCAAATTTTTTGAATTTGTCCATATGAAAATTGGAATGCAGCAATATCCGTAGAATCTATAACATCCAATTTTAATTCATCCCAGTATCCTACGCCAGCAAAAATTTGATGAGCACTATCAATATAAATAGGAAATATTGAAACTGTTGTACTTCCAAATAAATCATCATATAGTAACCATTGAAAGGTGGGAAGATGAGACACGACAAGACCTCCTGTAGTTCCGATCGCTATATAGTTATCCCTTATTGCGATATCGTTAATGATACTACTGGGAAATATTGAATTTTCTGCATTGAAATGGTACCAATTAGCTTCAGTATCCATTGAATCTACATGAACAATATCTAAACCGGAATCACTACCACAGAAAATGTATCCACTTTCAGCAATTTGTAAGCTTGTAATATTATTTGTTGATAATCCATTCCCAACATCGTAGTTATTTATTAGAAGTGGAAATGGAAATTCAGGTTCATCTTTGAAACAACTCAATCCTAATTTTGTTGCAACAAATATTAGTGAATCATTGTGTGCTATCTTATTTACAATATTTGACTTCAAGCCCAGAGTTTCGGTAATTGGAGTTACAAAATCGTCATTCGCAATTCGATCAACACCACTATCTGCGGTTCCAATCAATATTTCTCCCGATTCATCAAAATAATCAAGAGATCTAATATCATTGCTGCTTAATCCATCAATTGAAGTTAGTTTTTTTCCATAAGAACCACTAGATAAATCATAACTTACAAGACCACCCCAGGTTGCAATCTGCAATTCATTTCCAGATTCGATTACATCAAAAATATGAGTTGTATTAGTATACACTTTCCAGTTTTTGAGGGCAAATAAGCCAGTTGTGACAATAATCATTAAAATTAACAGATATCTTCTCATTTTTTAAATTCCTTTTTGAAAATATTATAAACAGCTAGAATTAGTATAAACA
>JAQICU010000338.1 GCA_027858325.1 Candidatus Cloacimonadota bacterium | reverse complement strand
ACTCAGTATCTAATTATTATAACTCATACTTGCGATATAGCACATAATAAAAGTAAATACATAACATTTACTCCTGTTATTATTTTAGATGATTTTATTCAGGAGTTGATAGAAGAATCCATGAAGAGGGAAATTGAAAAAAAAGCTCTAGTGCTTCCAATTTCATAGAAATCAAAAATCCTAGAAAAAATATTTAAGCTTGCAAATAATCAGCTAAGTGAGTACTTTTTTCTTCATATGGATACAGGTCTTAAGATTAATAATCATTTAGTAGCACTTCTTAAAGAATCATTTTCTATTAACTCAAATAGTATAGACCACTCTGTTCTACAGGAATATAAGATAGCTGAATTAAATGAGAATTTCAGGGCAAAACTCGGTTGGTTAATCGGTGACATGTATGCTAGAGTTGCAACAAAAGACTATATCCCAGAAATAATTTCAAAAGAAGAGTTCGGGAAAGAAGTTAATAAAACTTTAGAAAAGTCGATTATATGGTTAGATGATAAAAAAATCAATAGTGGAGATAAACAATTGCGTAATGACCTCGATAAACTTGCTCAGGATAATATCCGTAAGCGTTTAGATGAAATCCATATACCAAGTAGTAAAGAGAAAATTAAAAACCTTATTATGGAAAAATTGAAATCAACTTCATTAACTCCAGAAGAGGTTACATCTATAACAGAGAGAATTATTAAAAGCACAACTTTGAAAACAGCTTTAAGGTAATAATTTTGAAAACTACGAAATCTTTTGAATTTTAACAGAAATTTAAAATAAGTAATGTAATAACTCTATCGTCCCAACACAAATTTTGTGCTTACAGTAAGTGAGAATATATCAAAAACATTTTCTACCTTTTGACAAAAGTGATTTGAAAACAGATAGTTTCAAAATTTAAGTGGAGTACTATTAATAAATATTCAATTTCTATACCGATCTTCTACTCAAAATATTAACGAAATGCACCAATAGCTGCACCAACGCATAACTTAGAAGTATATTAAAAAAGCTGTAATTGCTTAAATTGAAAGCATATAGATATAGTAAATGGTGGAGGTGGCGGGAATCGAACCCGCGTCCAAAGATAAGTCAAAAGCCGAATCTACATGCTTAGCTATTTTTAATCTCACTTTCCCGCTGGAAAACAGTCAAACCAAGCTGGAAAGCCAGTCTATAAGTTTTCGAACGACATTATAGACATCTGTCGTTTATAGTTGCTAATTATGGCGGTGATCTGCCGACTTAACAACAAAGTCTGGCAGGACCGTAGCTGCACTTAGGCAGCTAATGCAAAATTATCTTCTGCTTTTAATTAGTTTATCACCGTGATTAACGAGTAGGTAATCTTCTCGGCATGCATCAGCAATCCCCTTTATCCCTGTCGAAACCAGGGCACCCCCGTATGTTTATCTAATGATCTATTTCTATGGACAAACTAATTTGGAAAGTTCTGATGTCAAATGAAAGATTCGATCGCTTCCTGATAAATTTCAATTACATTATGCAGTGTCTTTTTCCATGAATAATTCTCAACTGCATATTCTCTTGCGTATTTTCCTTTTGTAAGTTTTGTGTTATTCTTCAATTCCTCGATTATTGCCTTTGCCAACGCCTCCACATTTTCCATCTCAACCAGTTGTCCAACTTTATTATTCACAAAATCAGGAAGACCACCGGAATTTGTGGCAACTACAGGAGTTCCGCAACCAAGAGCCTCAATAGCAACAAGCCCAAAAGGTTCAATGCGGGAAGGCACTACAGAAACCTCAGCAGCAGAATACAAAGAAGCAACATCTTCTTGAGTTTGATGTCCCAGAAAATAAACATTATTCAATTTTAAATCTACTTTTAATTGTTTCATCTCAGTCATTAACTGCCCATCTCCGGCTAAGGCAAAAACCACTTCCGGGATTTCATCAGTAACTATCCGGGCAGCTTTTATGAGAATATCAATTCCCTTGAAATTGGTAAACTTCCCAACAAAACTTATTAATTTTTCCGGTACAATATCCAATCCAAATTGTTTGAACAGATCTTTCTTGGTTATACTTTTAGGTCGGAACATATTATCATCAAAACCATTTGGATTTAGCTTCAATTTCTCTTCGGGTAATTTATAAATTTTAAGAGTATCATTATGAACTTGTCTTGAGATCGTGATGATCTTGGCAGCATTGTTGGCACCTTCCAAAGCATATTTATGATAACGTTTATCTTGCTTAAATCCCATTAGATCGGTGCCGTGAACCGTTACTACATAGGGAACACCGCTTTTTAACGCAGCATACGGTGTTACCCATAAATGTTGTGCATGAATTATGTCTGGCTGGAAATCGGTAACAACTTCTTTTGTTACTTTAATATAAATTTGAACATATTCGTTAACCTGTTCATCGGAAATATTATAATA
>JAQICU010000325.1 GCA_027858325.1 Candidatus Cloacimonadota bacterium | reverse complement strand
ACTCCTGGCATAACTATCACACCATTCTTGATCAATTCATTTACGAGTAACAAATCATCAATTTTAACATTTATGAATAAATATGGGGAAGATGTATTGTTCAGAATTGTAAGTTCTGGTAGAAATCGTTCGAATAGCTTAAGCACATACTCTCTGTTTGTCTTTAGTTTTAAGCGAATTTCATTCTGTGCTTCTATACCTTTCGGGGATAGTGCTGAAATAGCAACAACCTGAGATATATATGGGGCACAAGTACAAATATATTGATGAGAGATAATGATAGGTTTAATGAGCTCAGGATCATTTGATACTGCCCAACCTATTCGCCATCCACTCATGCTATGAGATTTAGAAAGACCTGAAATCACGATTATTTTTCCAGTTTTTTTCAAGAACGTTATTGGTTTTTTTTCAATATAAAGATCGCGATAGATCTCATCAACTATAATAAGTATATTTTTCTCATTACATTTTGAAACCATGAAATCTATTTCTTCTACGGAGAAACACCTTCCTGTAGGATTAGATGGATTATTTAAAAGCAAAATCTTTGTTCTGGGTGTGATTCTATTTTTGAAGTCTTCACGGTTCAATTCAAAATTAGATAAAGGATCAAGGTCGAATTCGACAGCAGTACCACCCATCATCCCGATTATTTTTTTGTAAGCAATATATGTTGGATTTGCAATAAGCACTTCGTCACCATGATTAATGAAACTGAAAAGTGAAGCAAAGATAGCTTCTTCAGCACCTGTTGTTACACAGATATTCTCATTTAATTGCATTTTGTAATAATTTGCAATAGCTTTTTGTAATTCTGGTAATCCGGCATTTGGTGTATATCTGATGTTCCCCTGCTTGATAATATCGATTGCTCTGTCTGTTACAACTTTAGGTGTAAGGAATTGGATCTCTCCCAAACCTAAGTTTATTGAATCAGGTGGAGAGTTATCATATAATTGCCGCAAGGTAGATTTTTCTAATCCGTTTATCCGACTTGCGTACTTTATTGGTTTCATCTAAGAGCATCTTCCAAAGTTACAGCAATATTACTCTTCTCATCTCGATATTTTATAATAATAGGACAATAGATTGAAAAATCATTATTGCTTTTCATCTTACGTGTACCAGGTACTACAACAGCTCCTTGAGGAATATGCAATGAATCATTATTATCCTTTGTCAGGAAGTGGTTATTTACAGAATCAAAAACAGGTGTACTACCAGTTATAATAACTCCTGCTGCAATAATTGCATTTTGTTCGATTATTACACCATCATAGATCCCGCAATTTCCACCAATGAATACATTATCTTCTACGATTACAGGGTTAGCACCAATTGGTTCCAACACACCACCAATTTGTGATGCTGCACTTAGATGTACATTTTTTCCGACTTGAGCACATGTACCGACAAGAGCATGAGAATCGATCATTGAACCATCATCAATATAAGCACCAACGTTGATATACATTGGCGGCATCATGATAACATTTTCTCCAATATAAGCACCTTCCCGGATGGAAGAACCGCCAGGTACCATTCTGACATTTTTTCGATTTGTGATGTCCTGGATAGGATATGTATCTTTATCAATGAAAGTTCCCAATTGTACAATATTGCCCATTTGAAAACCTGCAAGAATTCCTTTTTTAACCCAATTATTTGTTATCCATTTACCTTCAATTTTTTCCGCTGCACGAATTTCTCCGGTATTCAATCCATTTCTGAATTTGAGGAATAATTTTCTATCAATATCACTAAATTCAGTTTTATTATACAATTCAAGTATTTGTGATTTCAAACTCATAATTTACTCCTTTTAGTATTTGTGAATTAATGACATACACTCTACAATATTTTCTTTAGATACATTCCAGTGTACGATTTTCTGTTAAGTGCAATTTCTTCGGGAGTGCCAATAGCAACTACTTCTCCGCCTTCATCTCCACCGTCCGGTCCCAGATCGATAATGTGATCGGCACATTAAATAACATCCAGATTATGCTCGATAACAATCACAGTATTTCCCATTGATACAAATCTGGTAAGTACTTTTAATAAATTTTTTATATCTTCAAAATGCAATCCTGTTGTTGGTTCATCAAGAATATAGAGTGTTTTACCTGTGCTTGTCTTGCTAAGTTCTCGTGAAAGCTTGATCCTTTGAGCTTCTCCACCGGAGAGAGTTGTGGATGACTGCCCAAGTTTAACATAATCCATTCCGACTTCTTTTAAAGTTTGTAGAACCTTAAAGATTTTAGGAACTTTGTCAAATATCTTAATAGCTTCTTGAACATCCATTTTAAGCACATCTGCAATGCTGTATCCTTTATATTTTACTGCTAAAGTTTCTTTATTATAACGCGTTCCATCGCAGACTTCACATTTCACATAAATATCCGGCAGGAAGTGCATCTCGATCTGTTTTACACCACCGCCACTACAGGCTTCACATCTTCCACCTTTTACATTAAACGAAAATCTCCCCGGTTTATAACCCCGTAATTTTGCTGCTGGAGTTTGGGAAAATAGATTTCGAATAGGATCAAATAATTTGGTGTAAGTTGCAGGATTGGAACGAGGAGTTCTTCCAATTGGCTGTTGATCAATATTTATGACTTTATCAAAATATTCATAACCTTTTATGTTATCAAAATAACCTTGTTTTCTGCTGGATTTATTGAGTTCATTTGCCATAGCTGGATACAATATTTGATTGATCAAAGAACTTTTACCCGATCCCGAAACACCGGTAACACACGTGAATGATCCGACAGGGATATCAACATTGATCTTTTTAAGATTATTTTGGACTGCACCATTTATCTGCAGTTTACGTTTATCCGGCTTAAATCTTTCATTAGGTATCTCGATGCTCAATTTGCCGGAGAGATATTTTCCGGTCATAGATTTTTTTGATCTCAATAGCTGTTCAATATTTCCCTGGAAAACGATCTCTCCACCATATATCCCGGCATGAGGACCAATATCAATGATCTGATCAGCTGTTCTTATCATCTGCTCATCATGCTCGACAACGATAACAGTATTACCAATATCCCGCAGATGAATAAGCATATTGATCAGCCGTTTATTATCACGCTGATGTAATCCTATAGTAGGTTCATCCAATATATACATAACGCCTACAAGACTGCTGCCTATCTGGCTTGCCAATCTAATTCTTTGCGATTCTCCACCTGATAATGTAGGAGCTTTTCTATCTAAAGTAAGATAATGCAATCCCACATTTACAAGGAAGTTAAGGCGGTTTTTTATTTCTTTTAAAACTTCTTCAGCTATCAATTTGTCGTTTCCTGATAATTCAAGATTATCAAAATACATAATTGCATTTGAAATTGACATTGTAGTTATTTCGTTGATAGATCTTTCAGCAATCCTCACTGAAAGACTTTCCTTGCGAAGTTTTTTCCCATTGCAATCAGGGCATTCCTTGTTGCCAATATACTTAATATAATATTTGCGCATATATTCAGATTTTGTTTCATTCATTCTGCGGGAAAGTGTTGGGATAATGCCTTCAAAAGAAGACAAGAAGGAACCAGAACCACTTTTGGAACTCCATTCAAATCTGATCTTTTGCCCTTTGGAACCAAAGAGTAAAAGATCTGTTGCTTTTAAAGGAAGTTTTTCCCACGGTTCGTTGAGGGAAAAGTTGTATTCCTGTGAAATTGCTTTTAGTTTTTTTAACTGCCAGCTGCTTTTTTTCTTATTTAATGTTCCCCAAAGTGCAACAGCTCCATCCATTATGGAAAGAGATTTATCCGGAATTATTAAATCAGGATCAAATTCCATTTTAGTTCCAAGTCCATTACAAGACATGCACATACCAATTGGGCTGTTAAAAGAGAAATGCTGCGGGGAAAGTTCTGGATAACCAATTCCACAACTCGGGCAGGAATTAGCTTCCGAAAGATTTTCTATGCGTTCTTCATCTACATATTCAATTTTAATAAAACCATTTGTTAGCTTTAAAGCAGTCTCAACCGAGTCAATTAATCTTGACCGAATATTCTTCTTAATCACAAGCCGATCAACAACGATGTCAATATAATGCTTACTCTTTTTATCGAGTGTGATCTCTTCACTTAATTGCCGCATTATACCATTGATCTTTACACGAACGAAACCTTCATTTCGTGCTTCTTCCAGTTCCTCTTTATGTTCACCTTTCCGGTTCTGAACAATTGGAGCAAGGATCTGTAGACGTGTTTTATCTGGATTTATTAATATGTGATCTACCAGTTGATCAACAGTTTGAGAGCCCACAGGTTCACCGCAATTGCAACAAAACTGTTTTCCAATACGAGCATAAAGAATTCTTAAATAGTCATAAATTTCGGTAACTGTTCCAACCGTTGAACGCGGATTTTTACTCGTTGCTTTCTGCTCAATGGAAATAGCTGGAGAGAGTCCTTCGATGTAATCTACTTTTGGTTTTTCCATTTGCCCCAGGAATTGACGAGCATAAGCAGAGAGTGATTCTACATATCTGCGTTGTCCTTCAGCATAAAGTGTATCAAAAGCAAGGGATGATTTACCGGAACCGGAAACACCGGTTACGATGATCAATTTATTTCTGGGAATTCTTATATCGATATTCTTAAGATTATGTTCTCGTGCACCTTTGATGTAAATTTCTGTTTTCATTGAACTCTCATACTGTGCATCGGATTATTGAAGCTCTTTTAATTGAGTGATATAGTAATCTATTTCAACGGAGTCCTGATATCCCCGGATCTTTTCAAACAATTTGATTCCACTTTCTATATCATTCGTGTATATTGCAGATTGATATATAAGTTGTACCATATTTTTATCTGTTCTATTATAATAAACTGCTTTCTCTAAATATGAAAAACCCTTTTCATTTTCATTAGAATCGAAGAAATTAAATGCAGCTTCAGCATAAAGCTGAGAAAGCCCTACATAGAATCTGCTTTTTTGATCGATAAAATCAATTGCTTTTTCCATATATTTGATAGCATGTTCATAATCATTTTTTGTATGAGCGAATCTGGAAGTTCGCATAAAAGCAGCACCATAGTTATTTAGGAGTCTTCTCATATTTGTATCTTTATAAAGTGAGTCATCCATAATTCCACGGTAAGAATAAACTGAATCAATATTTGTGATCAATCTTTCCATATCAAATTGATCTTTTCCCTTTACTGGAACGAGTCTGCTCACCATTCCTTCATTCCTTAGAAAGTCTTTGAAGCCTATAGGATCGGGAGTTGTTACTGCAAAATAAATTGGACGCTTTCCATAATTATCTTTGATTATCTGAATCACAGCCAGATCTTTCACATATAAAATTTCATCTTTCTTAAAGGTAACAATGAATTCATCTTCTGGGACAGTACCTTTTATTTTTAAGCGAGTATCTTTCGGAATTTTTCTGGGGTAAAGAGCTGATCTTGGGTCATCCTGGCAAAGATCAATATGACTTTCCGGGATATTGAATTCTACACCTTCATGATCTCGTAATTGTTTAATATACCAGGGTGTATTAAGTAAACTTAAATTAGCAATTGAAACATCTTTTCTAATGCCATTGCACTGCTTATTTTTAAAATCCATTGCAGTTGCAATTAATATTTCAGTATTCTTTGTAGGAATGGAAGTTTGCTGATACATCTTTCCAGAAATATCTTTATTATAAATTTTCGTAGGATGAGTATATTCTTTAGCTGCAGGGTCATAAACAGCTTGTGCATACCAAACAGGGAAAGTATCATTATCCCCATTAGTAAAGATAATAGCATTCTCTTCTACACTATTTAAAATGTTTTGGCCATAATCCAGAGCAATATACTCTTTGGATCTATCATGAACAAAATACTGCGAAGCAAGGTTAATTCCGGGAAGAGTAAGAGCTATTACAATGAACAATCCAGTAAGGATCTTCCCTTTTTTTCTGACAAGATCAATTAAAGCAATTGAACCGATTGCCATCCAAACAGTCCAAAAATTATAAGCTGTTGTGAAGAAATAATCACGTTCTCTCACTTCAGCATCAGAAAGATTTATGATGAAAACCATGGCGATTGAGACCATGAACATAAAAGAAAAGAAATAAGCAAAAGAGTGTTTGTTTTTCTTATAATGATAATAGGCACCACCAAAACCAAGGAAGGTTACGATAAGATTTGAAAGTAATTGAATTATTGCACCAGGCATACGTAGCCATTGCGATAATATCTCATTATTAAAAAACTGCCAGCTAAAATAGGTAAGAAATTGATCTTTCATTTGGAACAGGAAAGTAGCACGCCGAACAAACATACTTGTAACGCCATATTGCCTTCTAAGAATATAATCTGTAAAAAGTTTAAATGTATGTGGATATCCTTCATTAATAAAGGGTCTATAAGAAGCCCTGATATATAAGAAAAGATGTGTTGAAACTGCGACACCAATGAATAAAAGAGCAAAGAGCCAAGTTCTTTTTGATACCTTTCCTCTTAAATGATATACTAGTATTCCTAAGAAACCAACTGCAAACATAAACTTAGGTAGAGCAGGTATAAGAATTATTTTCCCAAAATATAAAAAGATCAAATAAACAGCTATTAACGCAAATATATATGCAATCGTACGTTTCCAAAAGGCGGAAGACCTGATTGAATTTCTTAACATCGGGTATACCGCAATAAATAAAACAGCAGGTGCTATTTGCAGTGAAGTTTGATGAATTCCAAAACCAAGGAAGAAGATATAAACAATGAGCAGCAGAAGATTCTGGTGTGAAAGATCTTCCGATTTTTCTACCCATATCATTGTAAGCCATACAATAAGATTTAATATGAAAGCTAAACCTGAGTAAACCTCTGCTTCAATTGCATTGTTCCAGAAAGTGAATGAAAAAGCTGTATAGAAAGCGGCAATGAAACCTCCTAAATAAGCGAGATATGAGTCTTTTGGTTTGATCCACATTGTAATAAATTTAACGGTGAAAAAGTAGGTGAACATTACAGCAAAAGCTGAGAAAAGTCCTGATAAGAAATTGATTACAAGTGCATGCGGTACATTAGCTCCAAAAATTGTGAAGAATCTTCCCAAAAGAATGTAAAAAGGATTGCCCGGAGGGTGGGGAACTCCCAGAATACTGCTGCACGTAATATATTCACCAGCATCCCAGAAAGATAGTGAACGCGCCATAGTTAGCCAATATATTAAAATTGTTAAAGTAAATACTACTAAACCTATAATTAGATTATGTCGTTTATTTATAACAGGTTGAGGTTTTAAGTTCATTTATAGCTCCATTAAAAATATTTTTAAGAAAAATTGTTTTATCCGAT
>JAQICU010000270.1 GCA_027858325.1 Candidatus Cloacimonadota bacterium | reverse complement strand
TTATTTTGGTATTAGAAAAACTAAACTCAAAGATCGTTTACGGAGGAAAAATGAAAAAGCTCACCTTAATATTTTTATTCTTACTGTTAATAGTTTCTGTTTATGCGCGACCAAGATATGATAGAGATCAAGCTTTAGTATCAAGTTTACATTATGAAATGACGCGAGCAGATTCTGCTCATGGATTTGATGTATTAAGTTACGATATCACCATGGAAATTGATGAAGTGAACGATTATATTTCAGGAGCTGTTATAGCAATTGTGGAAGCGGAAGAAGTACTTACAGAGATCATTTATGAGTTGGAAGCAATGACCGTAATTGATGTTCAATTAAATGGAATTACTGCAAGTTATGCTTATGATGGCAGTTTTATCACCATTCAATTGGGAACTGTAAATCCCGGAGAGCAATTTACTACAACTGTAGAATATTCCGGTAATCCGATCTGGAATGGCTTGGGAATGTATCTCAGTAACAGTAATGTATTCACTATTTCCGATCCTAATGCTTCCCGTTTTTGGTGGCCCTGTTATGATCATCCCTGGGATAAAGCGATCACAGATCTGCATATTACGGTTCGGGATGATTGGCTGGTTGCCAGTAATGGATTGCGAACTTCCATCGTTGATAATGGTGATGGAACCATGACCCACAATTGGGAAGGATCAAATCCGATGGCAACCTATCTTGCTTCAATAGTTGCACAGAATTACGTAGAATTGAATGATTCATTCGGGGGTATTCCGATCCAGAATTTTGTTTCTCCCAGCATTGTCCCAAATGCAACGGAAGACTTTTCTAACCTCCCCTTTATGATGGAAACTTATATTGATCTTTTCGGTGATTATCCATTTGAAAAATATGGGAATGCAGTAACTAATTTTGCTACGTACGGTGCTATGGAACATCAAACAATGACCACATTAGCAAATTATTTAATAACTGGAAATCATACTTATGAAACAATTATCGCGCATGAACTTGCACATCAATGGTATGGAGATTGTCTTACTTGTCTAACATGGAAGGATATTTGGCTCTCAGAAGGATTTGCAACCTATTCGGAAGCATTATATATGGAAGCCTGGCAGGGATTCGAAGCGATGGTTGCTTATGTTTATACATCAATTCAACAATATTACCTTAGTTGGGGCGGCAGTTCACCGCATACAGTTTATGACCCTCCACCAGGAGCCTATTTCACTCCCGCAACTTACGAAAAACCTGCAGCAGTTCTACACATGCTTCGCTTGAAAACCGGAGATGAAGTTTTCTTCCAAATATTACAAACATATTTTACTGAATATCATAATGGGAATGTTATTACAGATGATTTTCAAGAAGTTTGTGAAGATGTTAGCGGAATGGATCTGGATCAGTTTTTCTTACAATGGATATATCAGCCGGGATTACCTTCCATACAATATACTTACTTCTTTAATCCGTATTTAGCAATCCCTCGAATAATGACCTATGTGCAAACCGGATCTAACACCGACACCGATTTTTATATAGATGTACCATTTCATGTTAATTTTGAAGCAAATCACGACTCTGTACTGGTGCAAGGCACTCCTAACGAACCACAGCAAACGATTTCCATCACAGAAATTCCTGTTTATGATAACGTGGAATGTGACCCTAATAATTGGGTTTTAAATACCGGAACTACATTTATGCAGGCTGAGATAAATAACGCCTATTCAGCAGATGAAAGTGTTATCATCTATTGGAATGAATTTTGGTCTGAAGTTGATATTGACGGTTATAATTTGTATCGTGCAGAATCTCCGGAAGATCTTTTTGTGTTGATCAATACTGAGATAATTACAGAAACTTCCTACACAGATAATGATGTTGAAAATGGCACTACCTATTATTATAAACTCAAAGCAATAAAAGATGAATCCTTTGAAACTCCATTCTCAGAAGTTTATGAAGCTACACCACTAAATTTTCCGCTTAATCAGGGGATTTTGGTAATTGATGAAACAAATGACGGTAATGGAACTCAAGGGAACCCCGATGATGCAATGGTAGATGAGTTTTATGAGGATATTATCAATTGCGATTTTACTACCTACGATTATGCTGATGAGGGAGTACTGGATTTGGATTACATTGTAAACTTCTCAACAATTATTTTCCATGATGATGATATAATCAGTCATAGCATTAATGACAATCTAAATGTACTTGGCTGTTATCTTGCAGGAGGTGGGAATTTAATTATTTCCGGGTGGAAAACAGCATTGGAAATTCCTGAATCATTCAAATCTGATTTCCTTAATTGCAGTGTGAACCAGCAAGTTTATGAATGGGAATTTACCGGTGCAACTTCCGATGAATACGAAGATCTGAATGTTGACCCTGATAAAGTTCTTTCGTTTTTTAGTGGAATGTTAGCTTATATTGCGATATTCCCTGAATCCACAAATGGTATTTATCAATATGACGGTGTTGCCGGAAATCCATACATTGGTGAAAATTGTGCACTGAAAGCTCAACCAAATGGTCATTTTGTTCTGCTTGGCTTCCCGCTCTATTTCACTTATAATAATGAGGCTGAATTGTTCATGACTCAATTACTGGAAGAGATCGGTGAAGTTTCTGCGGAAAACAATATTATTTCTACAGAAAAACTATATCTTACTAATTATCCAAATCCATTCAATCCTACAACAACTATCTCGTTTTCAGTACCACAAACGTCCTCGTTTGTGACTCTTGAAATCTACAATTTGAAAGGACAAAAAGTTAAAGATCTTTCCCCGAGCTTGTGTTATGCTGAGCCTGTCGAAGCACGAGGGGAAAACAATTATTCAATCACATGGAACGGCACCGACCAAAATAATCAACCTGTCTCATCTGTAGTTTACTTTTACAAACTAAAATCCGGTGAATTTGAATTAAGCAGGAAATGTTTGCTGTTGAAATGATACGAAAAGGGAATTTTAAATGAGGCTTTATTATGTTTACTCATTATGTTGTTTATTAACCAGCTATTTTGCCAGGTTGATTTTTATATCGAAACAGATGAAACTTGTTATTCATATGGACAAGATATTTACATAACATTTAATCTTCATAATACTACTCTCGACACAGTTATAGTAACATTTCTTAGTAGCTATCCCTTCAATTACTATATTGATGAAGAATTATTTATCATTGGTTCATTCGGTGTAGTTTTCGATGTTACAATCCCACCTGATTCTACATTTTCTTCAATACCTTATATTCATACAGACAATGTAGATTTTGGTGATCACATATTAATTGAATAATTTAACGGCAATTTGGTTTCTGATCCTATCACAATAATCATAGAACAAGTTAGTGTTGAGAATTATTATTTGCAACCAATTGATTGTTATTTATCAAACTATCCCAACCCTTTCAACCCATCGACAACTATCTCGTTTTCAGTAAACACCGAAAACATTGAAGACACCGAATTAGTGATCTACAATATGAAAGGGCAGAAGGTGAAACAGCTCATTAATGATCAGCTTTCTGCTGGTCAGCATTCTACCATCTGGAATGGAAAAGATGATACTAATAAAGAAGTATCCTCAGGAATATATTTCTATAAAATAAAAGCAGGAAACTTTGTTGATGTAAAGAAAGCGGTTTTATTGAAATAGTATTCTGAAAGTCTCACGTAAAAGCCCTACATGTCAGGTGGGGCTTTTACATTTTATTTGAAAGCAAGTTTTAAAATTGTCAGTGTGATCAATTTACAAAGTAAAATCAACTACTACAAAAAGTGAAATGTGTTTTATAGAGAAGATAATTGAAAATAATCTTGACTATTTTGACGGGTAGTCATTTTAGTGACTATGATTCGAAATTCAAAATAGGAGTCAATAAGTGGGGAGTGCAGAAAGAAAAGAAAGAGAACGAATTCAAAAGCAAAGCGACATTATCGATGCTGCTGAAAAAGTCTTTATGTCTAAAGGTTTTGAAAATGCGACAATGGACGATATTGCTGAGGAATCGGAATTCAGTAAAGGAGCACTATATACTTATTTTCAGAGCAAGAACGAATTGTGTTTGTCCATTGTTCTTCGAGGTCTAAAAGTTATAGCTTCAGAATTTGAAAAAGTAGTTTCTAAAAACACACTAAGTAT
>JAQICU010000179.1 GCA_027858325.1 Candidatus Cloacimonadota bacterium | reverse complement strand
CTAATCCCTAATCCCTCATTGAAAAAACTATAGCGTTTTCAATAGTTCTTCTACAGCTCTTTTCAGTTGAACATCATCATCGTTAATGATCTGCTCTGGAGTTGGATCTATAAATATATCGGGAATTGCTCCATTACCTTCCATGTTTTTACCAGTAGGAGTATACCATCCGGTAGAAGGCATCCGCATACTGGAACCATCCATAAATGTATAATGCCCGGTTCCAATTACTGAACCACTGGTAGGCATTCCGATCACAGTTCCAAGATTTAGTTGTTTAAATAGAGTTGGAAAAATTTCAGCATCGGAGAAGGAATTCTCATTAATCAGCAGAACCATTGGAACATCAACCGTATTCCCCGGATTTTCATATTTCATTTTTCCATCAAAATGTCTGTAAGTACTCAGAGCATATGGCTGTTTGGTTAAAATTTCTACAAGCCTGTCATGAATATAACCGCCACCATTATTTCTCACATCAATTATAAGAGCTTCTTTTTTAGCGTTTTCGGCAAAAAGATCCTGGATAAATTTGATATAACTTGTGTTATTCATACTCTGAATATGAAGATAACCGATCTTTCCATCAGATAATTCTTCAACTTTTATCCTCCGTTCTTCCACCCAGTTATCGTAATAGAGTCTGTAATTTTCCCGGTTGCTCAATCCTTTTACAGTAACAACCTTCATAGCATCATCGCACAAAATGCCCAGCTTTATCTTCTCACCAATTTTATTTTTGAATTGAGCAATGATATCCATCCCTTTTCCAATTTCTCTTCCATCTACAGAAAGCAGAATATCACCCGCTTTAATGTTATGCGGTTTGTTTAATTTTGATTTCTTGAAAACCTTTTTTATTCTGATCCCATCTTTTGGAAAATCTTGCAGGTCGAGTTCTAACCCGCAATAAGCAGTTGAATAAGTTTTATATTCGGAATCATTACGAGGGTAAAATCCGGTGTGTGATGCATTCACTTCACCAATCATTTCATCAATAATCCTTTTTAGAATTGAAGGATCATCTGCAAATTGTAAGTATTTAGAAAAATCTTTCTTCGCTTTCTTCCAATTTATTCCGTGCATGTCAGGGTCATAAAAACCATTACCAAATTCAACCCAAACTTGTTGGAAGACATCATTATTCAGTTGGAATTTATCGTAGGAATATTTGTAATTCATTTTAAGAAGTTCTGCTTTTTTTCCTTTTTTCGGTGTAAGTTTGTATAGTTTATTTTTGAGTATATAATAGAATACCTTTTTTTCTTCGTTAAACTTCAAATTTTCGGGAGCAGTAGAAATGGAAGTTATCAATTTATCATTTTCTCCGATATAATCTACCTTTCTTAAAGTGTACTTTTTGTTATTGTAATTCACATAATAAAGTGTGGAATCATCCTTAACATGAGTAATCCAGTTACTTCCCGGTTTAGAAATTATTGTAGTAATTCTATCAGCAAATCCTTCTATGTCTATCTTCAGCGGATCTTTCTTCTTCTCATCTTTTTCTTGCTTGTCATTCTTCTTGTCGTTGACTTTCTTAATCAAAGATGGATCAATGATCTCTTTCCAATTGTCTTCTTCATTATAGAAATCTTTTCTAGCCAATAGATCAGCTCTTCTTATCTTTCCGTTTTCACTAAAGAAAGCAGATTTATTATCCTTACCCCAGAAAAATTTATTTATCCAACCGTCAAAATTATAAAGCAATTCTTTTTTATCATTTTCGATATCATACAAATAAACATGTTGAGTCCATTTCTCAGGAAGTGTCTCACGATAAAGAGCGTATTTCTCATCAGGACTTATCTTTAAATGTTGAGATATATATTGATCGCTAATAATTGTATGGATGTTGTTACCCAGACTGTCTGCAAGGGCAACCTGACGTTTGCGGTCAGAATCGGAAAATCCAATAGCCAAAGTCTTTCCTTCACGCACGATCCAGTTAATATATTTATCATTACTCCAATCGATCTTTTCAATATTTGATATATCTTTGATGTTAACTCTGTACAATTGTAATTGGCCATCTATTCTTTTTGTGAAGAGAATAGTTTGATTATCACTCAAAATTTCAATATAATCAACACCTTTCTGATCATGAGTTATCTGCCTTACATCTCCCCCTTTTTCGGGAACGGCAAAAAGATCGAATTTGTAAGTGAATACAACAAGTTTCCCATTATCGGAAACAGCATAATTGGAAGCTGAGTTCTTCACATCTTCTTTCTCCAGCAAATTCACATAGCAATCTTGACCTATTTCTATCTTTAGCTTCGAAACCTTTTGTTTAAATGGATCGAATTTCCATAAAATATCAAATCGTTCAAACACAACACGATCGTTCAATGCTGCAACAGCAACATTTCTAGCTGACCATTTTTTAAATTTTGTAAGCTGTTCACGTTGTTCATAATTATTATTGCTCACTTTGTAAAGTTGGAACACATCGCCATCTGAAGCTGCAAAATAAATGTTATTGGAAACTTTAGAATATACAGGATATTGCTCTGTAAAATCAGTTTCAGTTAATCTTGTATATTTATTTTCTTTGAGATCATACTCCCATAATTCACCATTAAAACTGCCTGTATAAGATTCGCGGTAGATCTGACCTCTTCTATCAAATATTATTTTATTCCCATCTTTTGAGATAGATGCATTCCTGCCGGCAAATGATGTTAACTCTGTATAAGAGCCATCCAGTTTTACAACATAAAAGATGTAACCCTTTCCGGTTTCATAGCCACGTGCAAGTAGTGCATTGTTGTTTGGAAACCAGTCTAAAATATTTAGTTCCTCTTTATTCACTATTTCTATTTCTCCATTTTCAAGTGTATAAAGATAGATGCCAGTCCATCCATCTCTATTAGAATTGAATGCTATCTTTTTGCCATCTGGTGAGAATTTCGGATGCCATTCCTCTGCTTCTGTTGAAGTTATATTATGAGCATCTCCTCCAACAAAAGGCACAATCCACAAATCATTTTTATATACAAAACAAACTTGTTCTCCATCCTGTGAAATAGCTGGTTGACTCATGAAATGCGGTTCTACAGCGACTAACATAGTTATAATAAGCAAACTGAGAATAATAAATATCTTTTTCATTTTTTCCCCTTTATTATGCCGGTGTAGTTTAACATTACCGGATTATTTGCTCTCGGATCTTCACGGATTAAACGGATTACAAAAATGAACATAACAAACAAATCCAAAAATTGAATTTGTACTTAACTCATTAATCTTTGTCGAAATGTGCTTTTCCGTGTTCAACAGTGAGCATTTTTATCTTTTTTAATGATTTCTTCATAAGCATCTTTAACAAATGGGTCTTCTTCATTTTTCATAACAACCTCAAGCCACTTTATTTTCTTGTCATCGCAATTTAAATATATTGCTTTCACAGCTTCTGCCCGAATGCGTTCATCAGGATTATTAATGAGTTTAACAAATAATTTTTGTGATCTTTTACGTTGCTTCTTATATTCGACCCTTGTACTGTCAGAAAATTTAAATTCAATATTCGATAGCGTTCTTAGGGCTAATTCTGGGTATTCGAATTTATCATTTTTAATTCTGTTATATAATTCGTTACAAGAATTCAGATCAGCCAAATTTACAAGGGCAGTTATTGCAGCTGAACGAACAGTGAACATTTTATCATCAAGTGCACCTATAAGCACCTCATTTGCTGTTTCATCCTTTAATTTTTTCAGAGCAGATATCACACTTAACCTGCAAAGCTCATCTTCATCATTTATAAAATCGGAAATTATATCTGTTGCATCAGTATTACCAATACTGCCCAATGCTACAATAAGGCTCCGTTTTAGATAATAATGATCACCATTCTTTAACATTTCAATCAGCGGGGAATGAGCTGGCTCATATTTGGCAACTCCTAGAAGTCGTATCGAATTTTTCTGGATCTTCTTGTTCTCAGCTCTAATCTTTGTTAATAATATTGGAGCTATTGAATCTGGATATTCTTTTGTGATCGTATCAATCAATCGAAGTTCCAAGCTGCTGTCAGTTCCCATTTTATTATCACAGATATATTGCACGGCTTCCATCTCTCTTTGTAAGAAAGCTTTCTTTGCGTGTGCTACTTTCTTAGTATTTGAGCCTACTTCCCACAAAGAAGCTTCTTCAAATAATTCTTCTATAGTCTTCAGTGAATCTTCGGCAGTCAGGATTATCTCATCTACCACTTCTTCATCATGTTCTGTAACTATATCTCGAGCCAGATCAATCCCGATTCCCCAGCCATTATATGTCCATAATCCGCCGTCTTTGGCAAGTGTGTTGCGTGAATATCTGTCTTTGCCCTCCAGGTCTATAAATATTCCACATCCGGCAAAACCTCTTGCCGGTCTCACAGAACCGAAACTGTGATCTTCCCATGTAGAATACATATCATCCCCCGATTTATCTATAAATAAGGCAAATGAATTTGTGAGTGATATTCCATAGCCACCTGATACGATGTAATTGTCATCACCGCTTTCATCAACGAGCATTGCCACGGAAAGATCATGAGCAGTTCCACCTACGACACCATTACGAGAATGATATTGATCATCTCCGCCCTGCTCCCATAAAGCACCAACAGCAAGATGAATACCAGCACCCTGTGCGTATTGAGCAGCATTATATGAATCGTTTCCACCACCATCTACTAAAATTCCTAGAGAGTACCAGTAAGCAGAACCTTCACAAAAAACTTCACCATCGTAAAAATCATTGCCAGCTTCATCATACAATACACCGATCCCACCGCCTGCTCTGGGACGCCAGCCCATTCCAAAACCATGACTGAAAGATTGATAATCATTTGGTAGAAGCGGCGCATGAAGATATTCTCCTCCTGTTCTGTATGTATCATCACCACCGGTATCGTGCAATAATCCATAGCCAAATGTTGAACCGAATCCTTGCGCCCAGAGTTTTGCCATATATCTATCGTCGCCTGCTCCGATATCTTTTAAAAATCCGATGCCGTAATGCCCTGCTCCCTGAGTGAAACAACCTCCCCGGTAGTCATCTTCTCCCGAGCTATCAATTAGAATTCCAATACCACAGATCCCAGATCCCTGAGAATAATGAGTTCCACGATAAACATCATTACCATTCATGTCATAAAGAATTCCAATTCCCAAAAACCCGGAACCCATACTTATAGACCTTTCTTCATTAAAATAAATATCATTCCCATCATGATCGATAACAAATGAAAATGAATTTCCCAGAGTTCCTAAAGCCCCACCGGCACGGCATCTGTATGTGTCATCTCCGCCCAGATCGATTATGAAAGCAAAATCACGGGAGTAAACATTCTCACCTTTTCCACCAATGATAAGCTCTCCATATTTTGTTTGATCATAATGCAATATATCACCTTGAACACCTTCGATTTTTCTACTATTGTTCATTACTAAAGTCTCAGAAGTTTTGCACTGTAATTCTTCTATTAAATTTAAAAATATCAATCCTGCAATATGTAATGAACTCCTATTAAGCTTCTTCATGATATTCAAGAGCCTATTCTTATCTACCGAGCGGGAAGTATCAGCATAAACATTGAATTCCTGCTGCCAGCTGCCTTTAAGAGCCAGATCTTCAGGATCGTCTTCCCCACACCATAAATTTGGAGCGGACATAATAAGATCATGCAGTTCTAAAGTATCTAATTTAGAATAAAATTCATTTAAATATGGTTCAGCCTGATCAAGTGCATTTACAATATTGTTTTCAGGTTTTGTTGAATAAGTTGATTGATATTCTAATTTTTCATCAATATCAAGCTGTTTTGTAACAAACGCTATTTGGTCTTTCATACTGCTTTCTTTTGCAGTGTTAACGGTTTCTTCAATATATTCTGGAAGTTCCAAAGGATTATCCAGCAGATAGTCTACAATCTCAAGCTTAAATGTATCATCTTTTGCCCATGCTTTTTCAAAGCCAAGCTCACTACGTTCTAAATGAAGATAGCTCAAACACGAATCCAGTACAGTTGTAGTAAGAGAATCCAATATCTGCGCTGAAAGTATAATTGGTAAAATGTGAATTAGTAATATCAAAATTAATGTTCTATTTTTTATCATTCACAACCTCAATAATAA
>JAQICU010000158.1 GCA_027858325.1 Candidatus Cloacimonadota bacterium | reverse complement strand
TTGTATATATCTCAAGTCCTCTCCCTGTTCTAATAGATGTGTTGCAAAGCTATGACGTAAGCTATGTACCGATACTTTTTTGTCAATATTTGTCTTCTCTTTAGCTTTGTAAAATATTTCCTGAACACTTCTCTTACTATATTGTCCTCCCTCCAGACCTTCAAACAGCCAAATCTGAGGTTTGAATTCCTTAAAATATTTTCTCAATAACTCTAGCAATTCTACTGATAGGATCGTTGTTCTGTCTTTTTTACCCTTCCCACCATGAACATAGATCAACTTTCGCTCACTATCTATATCTGCAATTTTCAGATTTACTACTTCACTCAATCTCAATCCAGCAGAATATATTGTTGATAAGATAGCTTTGTGTTTTATGTTATTGGTGCAGTTTATTATTTTTTTTACTTCATCTTTACTAAGAACAACTGGTAGCTTCCGTTCTTTACTTCTTGGGATTTCAAAATAATACTTATTTGTCTCTCTTCTCAATATCTTTTCAAAATAGAACTTGATCGCACTGATCACCTGTTTCTGGTATGAGAAGGAAATTTTCTTCTTCTTCAACAGGAACAACATATATTCTTTCACATCTTCATCAGTCAATTCGGAAGGATCTTCTTTGGAATAATATTTGAAAAATCGAACGATCTGCTCTTTGTAAACAATAATGGTGTTTTCACTATATCTCTTCAAAATTAGCTGATCGTTAAAATCCTTTAAAGCTTTTTCATAGGAAGGCTTCAAGGTAGTTTTATTAGTTTCCTTATCCGCTGTGCTTCTTATAAACTCAAGCTTCCCGTTGAATTTATTATTCAATACTTCTAGATAATTCTCTTGATACGGGATATGCCAGAATTTATTGGATGCAGACCATTTGCGTCCTTCGATTATTTTTACAAGAGATATGATGTCATCATCATAACGAAACAGCAATGCAATGCGATTTTCACCATTAATATTACATTCTCTCGTTTCAATCTGCATAAAGTTTTTCCTTTGCTTCTATGTAGCAAGCTCAAATTTGCATAAACGAAACTTAATAGTCAATCAGAAAATAATTTAGAGATGTGAAATAGATGGGAATATGCGGTATGGAGAGCACATATCGGCTGATAGCTAAAAAAAGAATTCGGCAGATAAAGGAACAACGGGAATTAATCCCGCTGCTCCATATAGATCATTTCACCGAATGGCGGTTTAAAATTAGCTTTATCAGTTAGTACCCACAAAGTTGGATAATCAGGTGACTCCGGAAATGAATCACAATACCCATCAGTGAAATAGATAACACATGAAGGCAAAATAGCTTCCTGTTCAATATAATCAAAGCCAGGCTTGAAGTCTGTTCCACCACCACCTTTAGCATGAAGCTTGAAGTCATAGATATCTATTGTTTCAGTGTTGGCGACTTTAGTATCAACATAAATAACTTTGATCTCGGTCCCTGGATAGATTGAAAGGATTGCCTGCAGCTCCGAGGCGAATGTATCAAGCTCCTTCTGCGAGATAGAACCACTGGTATCTATTATAATTGCTATAGTCCCCAGAGTAGGCACATTTAGTGCAGGTAAATACAAACCTGAGTACAAGTATCTCTTATTGGGCTGCGTCCATGTATAGTCGTTTTTAGCGTTCTCAGTGATGAACCTGGATAATATCTCCCTCCAGGGCAGTTTTGGTTGTAGTATCTCCTGGATCATTCTATCTAATCCTGCTGGCAACTTCCCTTGTGCTTTGGCAATTGCTGCAGCTCCGGTAAGTGTGATCTTCCAGTTCTTCTCCTGCTGTTTTGCCGTATTAGAGTTCTTATCTTGTTTATCCTGTTTGTAGTCTTTTACTTCACCAATCATATTTATAGGCGATGGTAATTGCTTAGGAAGCATATTATAAATCACCTCCGCTTCTTTACCTTTGTATCTATCTTCTAATAATGCTCCTGCTGGTAGAGAAAACCCGGCATCCTTGACGATAGGGTTAATCGCATAGTCACAAGCTATGTTCCATCTCAGATGATCTCGATTATTTCTTCTGAAGGGATGGAGCATAGCTATATGAAGAACCTCATGACAGATCACAGCTTTCAATTCAGCATTGGTAAGATTGTTTACAAACTCCGGATTGTAACCAAGTACAACCGAATCTGTATAAGCAGTCTCACAGTTACTACTGTCTTCCTTTAGCTTTAGATGAAGAGCAACTGATGCGAAAAAAGGGCTGGAAAGTACCAGCCCCGCTCTTGCTTTAGTTATTTTCTTTATTGTTTCCATATTATCCTGCCTTAGCCAATACAGGCTTTTCTTGATCTCGATCTCGTTTCTTCTTAACAGCTGCAAAGATCTCTTTAGCCTTACCATATAGATCTGCCTTTTCATAAACATCATAGATGAATTGATCATCCAGCATAGCAATTAATGCTGCTTCCGATATATCTTTGAAATGCTCTACTGTGTGATTGTAGAGATTTGGTTCTTCCCCATCTTTCAACATCTTATGTTTGGCGATCTGTTCAATACTCAGGAATTTATGTTCATCAGCATAATCACCGGCAACTACAATGCGATCACCAGCCCATGATCCGATGATCGGATTTTCCGAATGAAGATCACCTCCTCCACGTCCGTTACCATCTGCCAGAAGTATTGCTAATGCAGTTAATGTACCTTCACTGCTGCAGCCTAATTCCAGAAGCTTGGCACCATCGTTGAAGGTGTATGTATTCAGGAATTCCTTCTTATCTAGATTAACGATTTTGTAATACTGTCCCATAATCTTCCTCCTACGCTGCCGTCTGATACGGACGCATCTTATTGAGTATTTTTTGAGATTCGATTGCTGTTTTACTTCTGACCACATCGTTATCCCGCAAGGTTTGAGAGTCATTAGCAGTAAGTTTTGCTTTGATTTCAACAACAGCTTCTGCCAGCTTTGGGTCGTTAGTGATGTTAAGCTTTGGCAGTAAATCGCAAAGTGCAGTGATATTTTCCACCAGAGAGTTCTTGAATTTATTATCCGGATCTGAGAGTCTTTCCGACATATGCTCAACAACTTTGAATAATCGTTTCCATAAATCATCCATGGCAGATTCGGTGGATTTTTTCACCTGTTCTTCTAAGGATTCTTTAATAGAATCAACTTCATCAGCAGTCAGATTAACTCTAAAATCATCAGCTTCCGGAACGGGCAAAATTATACTCCTGATGTTGAACTTCGATTCTAGAGTATAAACATCCGGATAATCTTCTTCAGCGAAAATACCATTGAGGCGGAGCTTTGCACCATTTTTCAAATCTGGATAAACTCTTAAAAAGTTGATCACTTCACGCTCAAAATCATCTTTAAAGCACTGGATAGCTTTAACATAGCCAAAGTAGTTGGCTGACGGTAACAGTCTTCCACCGTTGTCTGACCA
>JAQICU010000377.1 GCA_027858325.1 Candidatus Cloacimonadota bacterium | reverse complement strand
GATTTCAATACTTCTACAAGCTTCTTGAATTTCGGGCATAAAAACTGGAATTTTGAATTTGGTCTGAAAACTTACGGTGATGTGGAAGTTCTGGATAAAATGTATTCAAACCTTGTTATATATGGGAATGATACAAATAGACCTTACGAAAGTAATACCGGTGAGGGAAGCAAGGTATTCTCATTCTGGAGAGCGACCCTGAATTATGCCTATCCAAAAGGTCTTAGTTTTGGAATGATCCCTGGTCTATTCCCGGAAAAGGAAAGCAGTGCGTTTGTTGAATATTTGAGAGACATGACACTCTATGTGGGCGCAAATATCAACTTAGATTATTCAATGTTGTATGCTTCGATTGATGAGAGTTCCCAGTTATTTGGTTCTATGTCTGATAGTCTTTATTACCATTATAAAGCTCATTTTAAGTATACTGATGAAGGCTCTGTTGGTAGATTAACACCATCTTTTGGCTTTGGCTTGAAAGCTAAGATATTTAATGGGAATTTCCATGTGCAGATCGATGATATCTTCATGCAATTGAATTATAAAAACCTTGCAGGTGGCTGGTATGACAAATACTATAGAAATGATCTTTTTTATTTTGATACGGAGTACGAAGCTATAGAAGAAACATTTGTAGAGGATGATTCAACAAGAGTGAAAAACCGTTTTGTTAAGTTCAATCCTTCTATCAGTGTGGGAATGGATTATATGATTATTAATAATCTACAAATTATGAGTAAATACATCAATAATCAGCATTCACACAAAAATGGATTCTCATTTGGTGCCGGATATCAATTGGGCTGGTGGCCATTCCAAACAGTTATAGGATATGATAATAATATTTTTTATAAGTTCAAAACAGGATTGATATTCGACAAATTTGAATGGTTGGTGGGAAGTACATTCTATCATGGTTTTTTCCGTTATGGAAAGGGTGTAGGATTGAACTCATCAATGATGTTCAAATTCTAGAACTTATAATCAAGTAATTCTTAAGCAGCCTGCCATTTTGCAGGCTGTTTTTTTATAAAAGTCCCCATCTCTTTCTCAAAAATAATTCAGTGCAGAATGTTAGTAAAAAGATAGTGATAAGATACCATTTTTTATAAATTGGGATCTCGGAGCGCAATTTGGTAATCTCCTTTTCAGCTTCGGGGATCTCAAGAAGATCAGGATTATCAATAAGTTTACCATTAGTTTTGTTTGAAATATATGAAAGAAGCGACAGGTTTATACCATTATCTCTGCTTTCAGGAGAATATTGTGAGATCATAAATTCACCCTCAGTCTGTGCATGAGATATTTTATCAGAAATTGTAAACTTGAATTTTCCGGGTAGCAGATCTGAGATTTTTATGAAATGATTATTGTTTTCTTTCAGCATGAAACCTTGATGAACAATTTGATTATCAGAATTTGTAATTGATATTTCAGCATTCATTTCTGTAATTGGAGAAAGTGTTTCATCGTAAGCGTGCAAATCGATATTAATGTTTTCACCGAAGTAGAAAGAATTTTTATCAAGTACTGCATAGAAGAGTTCAGAGCTTGTCTGACCTAACCAGGAAAAAACATTATGCATTAATGTATTATAGCCATTTCCAGAATTCCAAAGCTGCCATTTCCAAAGGTCGTGAAAAGCAAAATTCAGAATTTTTCCATTTCCAATATTTTTGAATAATACTGCAGGACTTTTCTCATCATTATTAAATTGAGCCAGTACTTTAGCTTCTATTTTAGATCGCATATAATAATAAGAAACAGGAGGTATATTCTTGAAATCGTTTTTCTCAATTGAAGAAAATGTGTTAAATTGTTCGCTTTGTTTGGTGAGCGAAAAAGTAGATTTGAAAGTTTGATCAATACCGGATGAAATGACTGGAGAAATATCAGCCAATTCATCAATTGGTTTTCCAATGATGAAAAGTCCTCCACCATTTCTTACAAATCTATCAATTATTATTACTTCATCTTTGGAGAACCTTAACTTACCATTATTGATTAGTGTAAGAACATTAACGCCACTCATTTCTGTTTTAAGATATGTGATTTCCCCAGCATTTTGCAAGTTATGATTTTTCAATAAAAACTTGCTCTGCCAATGTTGATCCTGACTTACAGCATTAGTGATAAACTTTACATCCCAGTCCAAAACATCAGATATTAGTAAAGATTTTGAGTGATCACGTTTAACCTGGATAGCACTGTCAAGAATATTATTATCAGTATTAATCTCTGTAGAATCAGATGAGATCCGCAAGTTGATAGGGTTAAAACCAGTACTTGGAAATGATGTATTAAAAGTAATTTGCAGGAATTCTTTTCCCTTAAGATCAACCTCTTTTTCTTTGATCAATTTATTCTCAGAAAAGAGTTCAATTTTTGCCTTTCCATCATAATCTCTGGAAGTTATATTAACTTCAATGGGTGTCATCTCATCCTTGTAAACAGTTTTATTATGATTGATATCGGTTAATTTAAGATCAAAATCATCAGATTGAAAATGAGGATCAAAAGTATAAATTGGGATATTCTGGTTCTCAATGATTTCAAGTTCATCATCATTGAACCATCCATCTGAAAGCAAAATGATAGCTTTAATATTATCTGTATCTATTTTTTTAATAACTTGCATAATTGTTTTACTAAGATTAGTGGAGTTCGTATTACCATTTATACCATCAGCAAAATCAAAATTGAAAATTTCATAATTTTTCACTTCTAAAATTTTCTCAATTTCTTTTTTCAAATTTTTAAATATATCCGATTTGGTTTGTTCTTTTCCTAGCTGC
>JAQICU010000148.1 GCA_027858325.1 Candidatus Cloacimonadota bacterium | reverse complement strand
GTATTAAGTTCATTACAAAGGAAGTGTCAGGTTACAGCCGTCAAAAGAGGAAATGCTCCAAAGCTGAATTCGTTTTTACGGAAACTCGGTTTAACAAAAGAAGAGATCAAAATAATTCTAGGGACTCCTTATCAAAAAAAATATGATATGGTAGCTTATGGAACTTCTAGAAATTATGTGCTTATCGCAGCATTGATGCTTGGAATTAATTACCTTATGTTTTTTGATACTGATATTTACCCAAAAATATTAACTGAATTTACTGAAGAGAAATACAGTTTCATCGATATTGATTTCATAGGCTCGCATATGAAATACTTAATAGAAAATGATGTCATATTAACAACAAGCGATTACACTGGTTACTATATCATTCCCAAAATGAATTTCCCATATTTGATGGAACTTCTTCGTGGTGTTCAAAAGGAAGACAGGTTTTATTATATTTCCAGTGTGGATACTCCCGTTACCAGAAACATGCATTCCAAAAATATTTTCGATACGCAAAAAGCTCTGGGTGGAAATATGGCTCTTGATCTTTCTAAAATTGATATTATTCCACCATTTTTCTCAACAACTTTAACCCTCGATGACGAGTGTTTTTTGGGTCGAGGAGAAGATACTCTTTTTGGACCGGAAGTTCATGGATTAGGAAGATGTGTGGATATTGATCTTCTTATTTTTCATAATTGCTTTGGTGATTTTCCGAATAAACCAGAAATAACCAAACAGAAAAATTTGGATCGTTTCTAATATGCCTGCATGTGCTTGCTGATCAGAAATCCTTTTTTCAATTGGATAAGAAATAAATATGCACTTACTGCAGAAGAGATTAATATAGAACAGAGATATGAATCACTTTTGATAGGTAGTGGATCTGCAGCAGATTACTTTAATGATGAAAGGTTTTTAAAATTACCAAGAGCCTTTAAGTTGGCTTACAAAAAATTAGACGACGATATTAAGCATTATGAAGACTTAATGTCCGCTTGGAAAAAATTAAGACAACTAATATAGAAGGAGTAAATATGAGAACTTATATGGTAATTCCAACCTATTGGACTGGGCCAAATAGTGAATGGGAAGAAGGCGATAAGGTTTTTGATCATGCAACACCGGTAAGTGAAGATGGTACTTTAAAACGAACACTTGAATCACTGCATATTCTTGAAGATAAAAATTTCACTTTAGTGATCATTGCCATTGCTACAAATAAAAAATTTGAAAAACAAATGGAAGAAAAACTGAAAGAAATGCTGATCAAGACAGATATTCCAGTTGATACGATCCTGTTTACCGAATCAACTTTAACAAATATTAAAAAGGAACTTTTTAAAGATTATTCCGGTGAAGACATTTTAAGTTTAGATAATTATGCTCATATCAGAAATATGTGTATTTTTGTTCCATATATTCTAGATGCTGAAATTGCACTTTTAATTGATGATGATGAAATTTTTGAAGACCCCCAATACGTTACAAAAGCTAAAGAGTTTATCGGTAAAAGATTTTACGGAAACACGATCGATGGCGTAGCAGGTTATTATTTAAATGAAGATAATGAGTATTATGATAAAGTAAACATAGTTCCCTGGATGACTTATTGGGATCGATTTGGCGGGAAGCGGGAAGCATTTGACAAAATAATTGGAGGTGAACCGAGATTGAAGAAAACACCTTTTGCCTTTGGCGGTGCAATGGTAATTCACCGTAATTTGATGAGAATTGTTCCTTTTGATCCAAAAGTTACTCGGGGTGAAGATACAGATTATGTTATTAATGCCAGGATTTTCGGTTTCAATTTCTATCTGGATAATACATTAGCGATCAAACATTTACCACCACAAAAAATACATCCTGTCTGGAAAAACTTCAGAGAGGATATCTACAGATTCCTTTATAATAAATCCAAATTCGATACACAAACCTATAAGACTAATCTGCATGAGATCCAACCACAAGATTTTGATCCTTATCCCGGTTCATTCATGAAACCTGATCTGGGAGATAAGATATTCAAAACCAATATAATTCTTGCACTAAATTACCTTGCAGATGGAGATGTTGAAGCTTGTAAAGGTACAATTGAGAACATCTATTTAGCAAGATATGATGCGATTCCGCACTTTAACACTTTCGAAACATACCTAAGTTTCCAGAAAGAATGGAGAGCAACTCTAGAATTAACAAAATCATTTGGAGAAACTCTGAAAGATATCATTAAAAAAGGACAGGTTATCAAATTTGATAAATATCAGATCGAGAAGAAGAAATTATTGGAAAAGACAAGTGTTCATCAAAATCTGCATCTGCGAGAAATTGAGGTGTTCAAGAATTTCACTAAAAAGGAATTAAGAAGCATTTTCTTTATTTCCGACATTATAAACCTGAAAAAAGGTGATTATGTATTTAAAGCAGGTGATAATGATAGCAACGTTTATGTTGTTTTACAAGGGACACTGAATATCATTAAAGAAAGAAAAAATTCCGACCACGATATTATGGTTTCCCAAATTAAACAGGGAGATCATTTTAATGAAACATCAATCTTCTTTGAATCCAAGCATAAAGTTTCGATTATTGCAACTTCAAATGTAGACCTCTTAAAGATAGATAACGAAGAGTTTTCAAAAATGCTTAAAGAGAACTGTGAACTTTCTGCCAAACTTCTGTGGATCGTATCAAAGAAACTCAGTGAACGTCTTATGAACACAACCGACAAATTCTCGCAGACCAAAGATCAGATTTCCGACGTTTCTGATGATATGGAGAGTTAGTGAAAGTTTTATTGATAATTCACTTCCCATTACAAGGCTCCGGAAGTGGAATTTACACCTTAAATATCGCACAGGAATTAATTAAAGAAGGTCATGAAGTTTTTGTTATAGATATAGATTGTCAAAAAGATTACACCGATTATCCATTCCAACGTAAAACAATAATGTGTGCAAAAGAAAATGACAAAAACCTTGATCTTGATCTCAACCTCGATCTCGACCTTAATTTCAATTTTCCCTGTTTCACAACTCATCCCCGTAGTTTAAATACATATTATAATATTTCCGATGAACAGGTT
>JAQICU010000381.1 GCA_027858325.1 Candidatus Cloacimonadota bacterium | reverse complement strand
GTAATCAATACTCCAATATTTTTATCTGTGAGTTTTTTTATTATATCTTGAATATCGGCGACTGCAAGAGGATCGACTCCTGCAAAAGGTTCATCCATTAGCATAAAAGACGGTGATGTAACAAGTGAACGGGTTATCTCAAGTTTTCTACGTTCTCCACCAGATAATGTATATGCTTTCTGTTTAGCTAATTTTGTAAGACCCAAGTCATCCAGATGTTCTTCCAACCTTAGTTTTCGCTCTTTTTTTGAAATTTTAAGTGTTTCTAAAATTGCCATAATATTCTGTTCAACCGTGAGTTTATGGAAGATGGAAGGTTCCTGAGCAAGATATCCTATTCCAAGTTGTGCACGATTATACATTGGGAGATCGGTTATACGTTTTCCTCTAAAGAAGACATTGCCACTATTGACCTTAATTAATCCAAGTATCATATAAAAAGTTGTAGATTTACCAGCTCCGTTGGGTCCTAGGATTCCAACAATTTCACCCTGCTGCAGATTAATACTGACATTATTTACAACCTTTCTCTTACCATATATTTTAATTAAATTTTCTGTTTTTAAACTCTTCATGATAAATAGATTTAATTATTTCCTTTTATTTGTCAAGCGAATCTTGCAATTAAAATCCAGCTTTGGAATAGATTATGCTTTGTTTTCGTATATAAAATGCTTTTTTGTATTTAGTTCAGATTGTATTATCAGTTTTTATGTTGAAATTTATAAATTCCATTAATTTTATCTTTCATTGAAATTCTTTCAATTTTGTTCGTATTGTCCATTTCAATAAATAAAAATTCACCTTTTGCCTGATTTGATGAATAATCTTTGTTTTCTTCTGTTTCCTGTTGGAAATATGAATTAACATTCCCTTTAGATTCACAGTAAACAATGTTTCCTTTTTCAAAATTGAATTCCATCAGATCACCCACCGCCCAGTTCTTCTTGGGTTGATCCTCAGATTCAGAGAATTGGACATAACAGGAATCCCGCAGTATCGCTTTCTTAATTTTCTGCTCTTCAAAGAATATCTGGAATTCAATTGCTGAAGCGTCAGCAAGATTCGAATTGAATTCAGGTTCTCCTAAATACACTGCTTTTTCTTCATCTGAAAAATATAATAGAAAGTCACTGCTCATAATAAAATCTTTCGAATAAGTTTTCACATTAAATGTTGCAACAACCTTCTTGTAGTTTTCGAAATATTCGATCTTCTCAGCAGAAATGGATAGTGTATCTTTATTAGAAACAGAAAGAACAGGCTCCTTCATCAGATAGCCATAACCATCATTTAGAAAATATTTTAGTTCTCCGCAAGTTCCATGCATATTTTCCCGTTCATCATACGTTATCACATTTTCTTTGGCAAAGAACTCTCGTGAATTTCTGAAGTACTCAACCTCCTCAGCTTCAAATGTGCTAATAGTTGAATCGATATGAGTTTCCGTTGCCAGAACATTTCCACGCAGGAAAAGACGTTCAGTTTTGCGGAAATAATCAACATTATTTGCTGACAGACTTAAGGTATCATCATAAACTTCCACATTCCCCTGCATACGTACAATTTTCTGCAATTCAAATATATCGGCTTTATCACTAAAGAATTCTGTATCACCATAAAAAAAATGTAGGTTCCCAGACAAGTTAGTAATATACTCACCTTCAATTTTTGTAATTATAAGTTTATCGGCATTTATCAATTTATACGGGCGCAATTCTTCAGCAGCGGCATGAAAATTAAATACCAATACAAAGACTACTGTTAAAAGAAATCCTGTAAATGATCTACCAGCTAACTTCATCTTCATTCAGTTTCCCATGTGCAGATACTTTTGTGATCTCTACTCTCTCAAGATCTAAGTTTGATTCCATTTCTTCACCAAAGAGAACATTATTTTCACGTATCAGGATTACGCCTTTTTTTGCAAATAACGTATTTGTGTTCCTTTCTAAAATCATAAAAGGAGCTTTCATTGTCCCATTTTCACTCACAACCACAACATCACCAATTCCAGTTAATGTATTTTTTGCATCATTAACTTCAGCTTTATTGCATTTCAAAGTTGATTTCACAGAACCGTCTAAATTAAAAAAAGTAACAAATACAGTATCTGCATAAGTTTGTTTTGTGCTGTAATATTTATAAAAATGTACAGCAGTTAACTCATAATCAATAACATTATTAGAAGTGGAAATAACTCTGATCGAATCTGCCTGCTCATCTGGTATTTTACCACTTAAAGGCATATTGGAACCTATTTCCTCTTCACAGGAAATGAGGAAAATACTAATAAGACTTAAGATGATCAAGAAGCTTCTGCAAACTCTCTTCATATTTATCCTGTTTTCTTAAGATAAGCTCAATGAATTCCCTAACTGCACCTTCTCCACCGTCACGCTTAGTAACAAGGTCTACCCTACTTTTTATATCATCAAATGCATCGGCAGGAGTAGCTGAAATATTGCATTTTTCCATAACTGGAAAATCATTCCAATCATCACCTAAATAAGCTACATTTTCCCAATCCAGATTCAGCTCTTTCAGAAGTTCAGTAGTTTTTTCCAATTTATTCCGTACTCCCTGAAAAAGCAATTTTATTTGGAGTTCATCACATCTTTGTTCAACCACTTTAGAACTTCGTCCTGTTATTATTGCGAGCTTAATGTCACTGAATTGTAATAGTTTGATCCCCAATCCGTCCTTCGCATTGAAATTTTTTGATTCTAATTTATTATTGTCGTATATTATTTTCCCATCTGTTAGAACACCATCATTATCTAAAATGATCAATTTAATTTTGCTGAAATCCATATATTCCTCAATATCTTGTAATTATTAAACATGCATCAAGTAGTTCTGGAAGCTTATTTAGTTTGAGCATTGAACTGACATCACTAAGAGCTTCTGCAGGATTTGGATGAGTTTCAATGAAGAGCCCGTCAACATTTCCGGTAGCCAACGCAGCCTTTGCCATCATCAGTGCATATTCAGGAGAACCTCCGGAAGTTTTACTTTGGGATGGTCTTTGCAGGCTATGAGTAGCATCGTAAATTATCGGATAACCAAGTTGTTTCATTATAGCAAAACTGCGGAAATCTACAATTAAATTATGATAACCAAAACTTGTTCCCCGTTCAGTGAGTAAAATATTTTCATTATCCGCATTTAAGATCTTTCCCACTGCACTTTCCATATCTTCGGGAGCCATGAACTGCCCTTTTTTAATATTAACAATTCTACCTGTTTTTGCTGCTGCAAATATCAGATCAGTTTGCCTTGATAAAAATGCAGGTATCTGAAGAATATCCGCAACTTCTGCAGCTTCCTTAACTTCGTTTATCTCGTGAACATCAGTCAATATCGGAACGTTGAATTCTCTTTTTATTTTTGAAAGTACTTCAAGACCTTTTTTGATACCAGGACCTGTTGCTGACTTGATAGAAGTTCTATTTGCTTTTTTGAAAGATGATTTGAAAATAAATGGAATTCCTCTTTTCTGAGTCAGTACAACTAACCTCTCTGCAACTTGCATCATCAATTTTTCATCTTCCACAACACACGGACCGGCAATTAGAAAGAATTTATCGCAACTTTTTAGTTCTTTATACAACTTCATTTTTACTCCATCTGCAAATCATCAATTTATTGTTTGATCCACCGAAATTTATCATTAATCATTTAACATAAATGACATCTGAAAGTCACAAATTATTGTGTCCAGATTTTTTTTGCTTGCGTAATTTGTTACCTTAAAATTTATCACATCAATATTTGAATTATGAAAAGTATATTGCTAATAATTATCGTATTGATTTTCAGTGCTCTACCAGCTCTTGAGAGTGAGCATCAAATAGCACGATTGCATTATAAAGGCGGTGGTGACTGGTACAATGACCAGGATACCATCCCCAATATTGCAGAATATTTCAATATGACTTTGAGAACAAATTTCTCTAAACTTCAGGCTATTGTCAGCCCTGATGACTCCAAACTATTTGATTATCCTTTTGTTTTTATGACAGGACACGGCACAGTTAATTTTAATAATAAAGAAGCAGGGAATATTAGAACATATTTAGAACGTGGCGGGTTTCTTTATGTTGACGATGATTATGGTTTGAATAAATCTTTCCAGCATGAAATTCAAAAAATATTTCCAGAAAAAGAACTGGTCGAGTTACCAGCAAGTCATAAGTTGTTTCACTGTTATTTCGATTTCCCAAATGGGTTGCCTAAGATCCATAAACATGATGACAAAAGACCGCAGGCTTTCGGTATCTTTGATGAAAGTGGAAGGTTATTGATCCTCTATACTTATGAATCCAATATCTCTGATGGGTGGAGCAATGTTCATGATGATCCTGAAAACATTAAAGAACAAGCTTTACAATTTGGGGCTAATCTGTTTTATTATATCATGACGAATTAGCAAAAGAGGAAATAAGTTATGAATGTATACATTGCATCCGATTTTCATTTGAAATTTGTAGAAAATGCAGAAGACAAAAAACGTAGAGAAAAAGTATTGAGTTTTCTGGACAGCATAAAAGATGATGCTGATCTATTAATTTTAAATGGAGATATTTTTGACCTTTGGTTTGTGTGGAAAAAATTCATTATTAAAGGGTACT
>JAQICU010000347.1 GCA_027858325.1 Candidatus Cloacimonadota bacterium | reverse complement strand
TATTATCTCATACAAAAAAAACATATAACCCAATAAATACAACTGATTTTTATAATATGATCCTCTTATTATTTGGATCTGTTCTTATATTGAGAAATATATTATCTAACGAAATTTTTGTAGATAATATTGAATCTTTTTTTATTTATACCGGATTTGCCCTTTACTTTGGATTACATATTCTAGCGAGTAACACTGTCTCAATAAATTTCCGGTACTATTGGTTCTTTGCACAATATGCAACATTGATCAGTTTAATATATTGGATAGGGAGCGTATTTTTTATATGGAAAATCAAATCCAAGCATTTGTTTTAATCTCTTCTATTGCCTTAGCTCTTTTTATTTTGATAGGAGTTTATCTGATTATTCGATTGAAACTGAATGATATTCTGTTAAAAAGATCAGAAGGCAAACTCAAGAACTTTAATGAAACACTTCAGTATATGGTTGCGGAAAAAACTGAAAAATTACAATTATCAGAAAAGAACTTCCGTAATCTTTACGAGCTGAATAAAGAAGTTCTTGAAAATTCACCTGCCGGTATCATTAAATTGAACCGGAAACATGAAATAAGCTACATGAATCAGGAAAGCATATCGCTTCTAACCCCTAATAATAATGACACAAATGATCTTCTAAATCAATTGATATCAAGAATTCCGCAATTTAATAGAGCTGGCTGGGCTAGCCTTTTTAACCAATTAAAAAAAGGTAATGAAATTGAAGGTGAAGAGACATTTTCCCAAAATACTGAAAAGAGTATCGTAAAAATCAAAGGAGTACCAATTTTTGAAGAAGGAATATACTCCGGCGCAGTACTTCTTTTAAATGACAACACTGAAAGTATCTTAGCAGAAGAAAAACTAAGGCGCAGTTTAACAATGCTACAAAAAGCAACTGAGGATATTATCCAGGCAATGTCTTATACATCCGAGATCAGAGATCCTTACACTGCCGGACATCAGAAAAAGGTATGTGAATTGGCAATAACAATCGGGAAAGAATTGAATATCACAGAAGAACAATTACAAGGTGTAAAATTCGCTGCAATGATACACGACATTGGAAAGATCTCTGTGCCATCTGATATATTATCTAAACCAGGAAAGATCGGGATTACTGAATTTGAAGTTGTTAAAGGACACAGTCAAACAGGATATGAGCTTCTTGACAAAATCAACTTTCCCTGGCCAATATCAGATATTGTATACCAACATCATGAAAGATTAGATGGGAGTGGATATCCGAACGGACTCAAAGGCAAACAGATCCTTCTTGAAGCTAAAATAATTTCTGTTGCTGATACTGTAGAAGCAATGACATCACATAGACCTTATCGACCTGCTCTGGGATTAGAAAAAGCTTTAGAAGACATTACCCAAAACAAGGGTACTTATTTCGATCCCAATGTAGTTGATGCATGTATTAAGATATTTGATAATGGTTTTCAATTTTCTGAATAAACAAGGGATCTTTTTGATTAAAAAAAAAATTATTTTTCCATTTCTAATTATCTTAATAAGTTCATATTGCTATGGTCTGAGTGTTCCATACTCTGAAAAACCATTTTATTCAGAGCAAAATCAAATTAGTAATTTCCTATGCAGTATTCCACCCGATTCATCCAGTATCCCCCTTGAAACAAACTGTTGGATCTGGCATGATAACAATGATTTGTTTTTTTCATGGGAAGCAGAAACAGATGAGAATTTCATGGTTGGAAAATACTCTCCTAACAATGTTTCTGCCCAAGCAGATCAACTATGTGTACAAATAATCACAGATCAAATAAATTACTATGCTTATGGTTTTATAGCTTATCCTTTAGAAAATAAATCAGATTTTGTTCGTTCTTCTACACATACATTAGATTATGACTGGAACAGCACCTACGATTATTCATCTACTAACCAGAACTCTAAATGGATTGTTGTAATGAAAGTTCCGTTCAAGGATCTTCGGTTTAATGGGAAACCACCTTATGAATGGAAAATAATTCTAACTCGTTATTTAAAGAATGATGATAAATATTATACAACACCATTCCTTACAACACAAATGGGAAAAGACTATTTTAGAAAGGCAATTGACATAACGGTCAATAAAGAAATTCAAAGAAATAGAAATTTTTATTTACGACCTTTTTCTATCGTAAAATCTGTTCTAATTGTGTATGATAATAAATTTGATTTTGAAAGTATCGGGCTTGATCTCTCATTTAATCCTAGTTCTTCTTCTAAATTAAAGTTCACATATAACCCTGATTTCTCGGATGTACCAATTGATGATGAAACATATAATTTTAATTCAAAGAATGCTCCATCATATGCAGAAAATAGGTATTTCTTTAATAAAGATTTCAACGTTCTGGGTATAAATTCAACGTCATTTTATTCGCGTCAGATCGTACATCCGGATTATGCTGTAAAATTCACAGGAAGAACTGATGATCTAACATTTGGGATACTTTCCACAAAAGTAAGACAAATAGCCGAAGGTAGAAACATTATTGATTCTAACTATTTATACAATATTATTGCAATAAAACCTTCTGCAGATAAATTCAGCTTCCAATTTACACTATTGAATAGAATGAATGAAGATTATCATAATGAAGTATTGCACTTAAAACCAAGTTGGGAATTCCAAAAAGATCAATATCTCTGGTTTGATATCAATCTTTCAACAAAGAATACGCTTGAAAATGATCCCCAAAAAGGGTATTATGGAATTGCAGGATATGATTTTAGAAATGATGATTTTAATTTTACTTTGAGTGCAACACAGATGAGTAGGAATTATACAGTTGATATGGGAAAGATCTATGAAGATGATTATTACGGTTGGAACCTTTATTCGTCTTTAAGAAAGGAAATTAACAATAAATTTTTTCGTTCATTCACTTCAAATATAAATGCCAGCGAAG
>JAQICU010000336.1 GCA_027858325.1 Candidatus Cloacimonadota bacterium | reverse complement strand
GTTATAAAGATATATTCCAGATGCAACTTGATTTCCATTTCCATCTTTTCCATTCCAAATAAAACTATGCTCTCCTGCAGAAAGATCATTGTTTACAAGTGTTTTTACCAATTGCCCTTTTATGTTGTATATTTCCAAAGAAACGTGACTAGATTCATCTAAATAAAATTTGATATTAGTTTCAGGATTGAATGGATTAGGTACATTCTGATAGAGGACAGCATTATTGCTAACAACATCACCCGTTGTTCCTGTTCCTCCCGTTATTTCCACCCACCATACTTTTGATAGATCATAGTTTTCATTTGAAGCAACTCCTTTCACTTCATGCCAGCCATTAACTGTGATAGTGAGATTAAAAATAAAGCTGGTAGCCCCTTGTTGTTCATCATCAACATACCATGAATAGGTCACGTTTTCATCATTACAGAACAATGCAAAAGCCATTGCCTCACCAGCATTAACATATAGAGTATCTTCCACTGGTAAGAAACTATCAAGTTGTGGTGTCATTATCCTTATGCTATCTATCACAACATCAATTAAAGGTTTATCATTAGCATCTGTAGGAACATCACTAATGGCTTCTATAACTTCAAATCCTTCAATAACATTACCGAAAGCTGCATAATTCCAATTTAATGAAGGGTAGGGAACTTCTGTAATAAAATATTGTGAACCTGCGGAATTTGGTGCGCTTGTTTTTGCCATTCCAATTACACCTGGAGTATTAAATAATATATCTCCGTGATACTCATCTGGTATTGTATAGCCGGGACCCCCGTAACCAGTTCCTAAAGGTCAGCCATCCTGTATCATAAAGTTATTGATAACACGGTGGAAAATAAGATTATCATAAAAATTGCTGTTGGTAAGATCCACAAAATTCCCAACTGTAATTGGGACTAGATCTTCTCGCATCATTATTTCAAATTCTCCCATAGAAGTGTGCCATTAAGCAACCGTTTGGCTCCAAAGAGAATTGATCGAAATAAGTAACAAAATACCGATTAAAATAAACCACATTTTTTTCATACTCGTCCTCCAGTTTATTAGCTTCAAACTCGAATATTCGTTTAACTGGAAATGCGTCAATTTTTTTTCCAATGAAATCATTATTTTTTTATGTTGCATATTTACTTGTACCTATTTAAATTGTTACAGATAATAAATTACAGATCATATTTGAAAAAGGGGGGAGTATGAAGAAGCAGGTTATTTTTTGTCTAATCGTTTTAGCTTTTGTTGGAAATGTGTTCGCTATAGAAGTTTTGATCAACGGTGTGAATCAGGCTACAATAACTCAAGGAGAGGATTTTATAATTACTGTAAATTTCTCAGCTGGTTCTTCACAAGCAACTACATCAATGTGGGCGGATATGAATGATAACGGTATATGGGAAGATACAATAGATCTGATCGTTCCCAATGAGACCGAAGAAATTTTTGATAACAGCCTGGAAGATGAAAATCCTGAGGATGGTGTTTATGAAATCACTATTGCTGGTGATGAGGATGGTCCGAACAGAGTTTCAAACCTGGGTTTATTTTACGTAGCTGAAGATAATGGTGGATTGGATGATGGTTATCTTTGGATCAATTCGATAAGTTCAGATTTTTCGGTTTCTGGATCAGTAATTCCTGCTGTACACAATCTCGTTATTATGGCAGCTTATGAAGAAGTTATATGGATGACGACAACAGATGCATCTGGAAATTATCAGAATTTTGTAGATCTCGAAGGTAATTATATGCTGATCGCTTTTGATCCTGTAAATGTTCTGGGTGGAATGTTCTCAACTACAATGTATGACGATGTTCTAATAAATAGCCATTTAACTGGATATGACTTTGAATTTATAGAAGGAAATGCTGCCATCAACGGTCATGTATTGGATGAAAATGGAGATCCGGTTGTTAATGTAAATGTTTCTGCCAGTCAAGGTGGTCCTTCAGGTATTTTTGATCCTACAGATGAAGATGGATATTTTGAACTGAGTGTAATTGAGGGAAATTGGTATGTTATTATTGATGAAAATGATCTGTTCCCAGATTATATGTCTGGAGATCATGTGGAATTATATATTATTGAAGGTGCAACCGAAATAGTTGATTTCATGGTTTATTCAACCGATTCCACAATAGAAGGCACAGTTTATCTGGATGATATACCGGCTTCCGGTTTTACTATACATGCTCGGAATGATGAGATAGGTAGTCTTGAAACAAACAGTTCTGTGAATGGAGCATATTCTTTATCTGTAGCAAGTGAAGCTGATGCCTTAGGCGGTTATAATATTAATGTGGATATATGGAATATTCCCGGTATTTATGTAGAAGAATCTTACAATAATATTGTCTCAGGTTCAACAGGTATCAACTTTCATCTGTACACAGTTTCAGGTGGAATTGAGGGTGAAGTATTAGATGTAAACACAATGCAACCTGTTGAAGATTGCTGGATCAACGTTAATGATGGTTCAAACTGGTTCAGTACAAGTATAGATGATGATGGACATTATCAACTATACTTACCAAATGGTACTTATCAGGTTGAAGCAAATGGAAATATGTACTATCAGCAGATCGTAGATGATGTTGAAGTCTTAGATAGTATGATCCAGTTAGATTTTCTATTGGAACCTGTTGTGTTCGATGGAGCCCTGGAAGGACATGTGTATGAAACCGGAACAACAAATCCGATTGAAAATGCTGAAGTATCCGCTAGTACAATGGAGTACTATGCATATACAGTAACTGATGAGGATGGTCATTACTATTTCGATTTGCCTAATGGAACATATGCAGTGGATGCATGGCATCAGAATTATTATTCATATCACAATGAGAATGTGGTCATAAACTATGATCTTGTTCAACTTGATATCGAGCTTGATCCAGTTCCTTTTGATGGTTCCCTGGAAGGATATGTCTATGAATTAGATACGATCAATCCAATTCCATACGCCAATATTCAAGTGGAATCAGCTTCATATTGGGTTGATACTCAGACAGATATGAACGGCTATTATTACTTAGATCTTCCAAATGAAATTTATGGTGTAGATTGTTGGGCGGATGGTTTCTTCAGCCAGCATGTGGATGATATCGAGATCGCCGATAATGCTGTTCTACTGGATTTCTATCTTGAACCTGATGTAGAAGCTGGAGATATTCTGGATGCAGAAACGAAATTATTACAAAATTATCCCAACCCGTTCAATCCTGAAACAACTATCTCTTTCTCCGTAACACAAACGTCTTCGTTTGTGATTCTCGATATTTATAATATCAAAGGTCAGAAAGTGAAAGTATTCGATGTCATCCTGAGCGGAGACGAAGGAGAATCGAATTCTATTGTTTGGGATGGTACCGATGATTCTGGGAAACCTGTTTCTAGCGGTGTTTATTTCTACCAATTAAAGCTTGGTAATGAAATAATTGATTCTAAGAGAATGCTGCTTTTGAAATAATATCGTAAAACAAAAAAGCCATCCTGCATTTGCAGGATGGCTTTTTATAATAAAGGCTGTTACAAACGTTCCAATTCCTGATCAAGATCTGGAGCGATAATTCTCTGTACTTCCTCAAAAGGTAGTTCTAGTTCTTTGGCGATCTCTTCCAGCCCCCAATTCTTGGCGGCAAGATCTTTAGCTACTTTTTCTAAATAGGAGCTTTCTGCAAAGCCCACTGTAGGACGAAGACTATCTCCATTAATTTCAAATGCAGAGGTTTTCTTACTTGAAAGTTTGATAATGAGAAAAATGAAAATAGCTAATAGAATTATTGCACCTATAGCAACACCAATAATTTTGATGTTGAGCTTAAGACTTAATTTATTAATTAAGGATTCAAGTTTGGTTATAATTTTATTTTTCTCTTTCGGAGTAGCGGTTTGTGTTGATTGAGTAGTTTTATTTTTTTGTTGTTTTTTATTCTTATCATTAAGTGTTACTACCTGTTGCTGATATTCTTCTGCTAATTTAACATTTCCAGTTGTTTCATAAAAAGTAGCATAACTTGTAAGTTCTGAAAGAGTTTGGGGATTATTTGAGATGAAAATATCCAGAACAAGTTTAAAAACATCTCCCTGTATTTCCATTCCATCAACTTGATAAATTTCACCGGTTACAAGTAATTGTGTGGTATTTATTTTGATCATCACAGTAACATCATCTTTTGAAATCAGGTAAT
>JAQICU010000354.1 GCA_027858325.1 Candidatus Cloacimonadota bacterium | reverse complement strand
TTTTCTAAAGTAAAATATGATTCTGATAAGGAAGAACTTCCGGTTATTTCTCGTTTTGGGATCAGCTATTCATTTCTGCCGGAAATAAATAATAGTACTCTTGAAGTATTATGTCAGGCAGAATATCAATATCTGTTCAACTATGATTTTCGGGATGGGCTTCATCTGGGATTAGAGACAAAATTCATTGAGTTGTTATCCTTGAGGTGCGGCTATTATTATGAAAATATAGATGATCATGATTATGATGATAATGAAGATCAACTTTCCCAATTTACTTATGGTCTTGGGATTGATATTCCGGTCTATACATTCACTGATTATCCTCTTCGTCTTCAAATAGATTTTACTTCTTTACCACAAGTGAGTTACAGTAACATTTGGACTGATTGGGATAATTTCAATTCATTTACAGTTAAGTTATCGTGGAATAAATGAAGTTATTCAGTCAGTGATAGAATGTGGTACAAGTATTAGAATTAGTATCGCTGGAGTTGCCATAATGTTATTGGTAGCAGGGAATTAAAGTTTGTATCTCAAGCACATCTAGTAAGGGCACGCCACGGCGTGCCCTTACTTTCTGATCCCCCTATAGTTCGATTTTTTCTCGGGTATTCAGGTAGTTTTCTTGTCAGTGAAAGTCTGTGGCAATTTTTTACTGTATCGGTGCTAGTAATCGTGCAACTTTAACTGCCAGTTTATACCAGAATGGTTTTTTAGTGTAATCTTCTTCGGTTATTTGGAAGCTGTTGGCAAAATCTTCCAGCATCATATCTTCAACTTTCCGTGCAAATTCCTGGTTGCTGAATAATATGTTTATTTCAAAATTTATGCGGAACGAGCGGTTATCCAGGTTGGCAGTGCCTATCATAGATCTGTCATCATCTATCAGCATCGTCTTCTGATGCAGGAAACCTTTAGAATATCTATAAACTTTAATACCGGCTTTTGTGATCTCCTGCAGAAAGGAGAGTGCTGAGAGGTTTGTAATAAACAGATCGGATTTCAGAGGGATCATCAATCTTACATCCACTCCTCGAAGCCCGGCTAGCTGCAGTGCGCAAAGAACCTGCTGATCCGGCACAAAATAGGGGCTGCTGATCCATAAACGTTTTTTTGCGGAATTTATAGAATGCACAAAAAATATACCGCAGGTTTCCAGTTCATCGGCCGGTCCGCTGGGTAGAACCAGAACATTGTTCTTCCAATCGGCAAAGTAAGTTGGTTCCCAATTTAGTTCGGGAACTTCCCGCGTTGCCCAGAACCAGTCTGAGATAAAGGGAAGTTGAACACATTGCACTGAAGGTCCTTCTATCTTAAGGTGTGTATCGCGCCAGTATCCGTATTTGGGATGAATTCCCATATATTTATCGCTCACGTTCAAACCGCCCACAAAAGCTGTTTTACCATCCACTACAACTATCTTACGATGATTCCTGAAGTTCAAACGTAGTCTGTGTGCCCAGCCTTTCCTACTTTTAAAATTGTGAACCTGAATTCCGTTATCCCGCAGTTTTTCCATATAAGAGCGGGGTAGAGGTGTGCAGCCGATATCATCGTACAACAGATAAACCCTGATACCTTCTTTAGCTTTTTTAATCAATTTTGTTTGCAGCTTTGTTCCCAGCTTATCATCGTGGATCTTATAGAATTGAACTAGAATATATTTCTGCGCCTGGTCAATGCTTTCAAAAATTGCACTGAATGTTGCATCTCCGTTAATAAGTATTTCTGCCCGATTATATTTAGTGAACGGCATTTTTGCCAGGTTTTCTAAAACTCTGAAATCCTGATGTTCATTCCCTGAGATAAGATCTTTCTGGATTAATTTATCTTTAAGATCGTGGGTTATATCATTAATTTTAAGATCGCCGGAACGACGTGCATTCAAATAACCATGAAATTTTCTATCGCCAAACATCCAATAGAGCGGAACTGCCAGATATGGGAAGAGGATGAGAGAAACTGCCCAGGCAACCGAACCCTGTGAAGTCCTGCCTTTCCAGATAGCGTCTAATGCTGCAATCACTCCCAGAAAATAGAAAATAATAACAACAACCCACCAAGCGATCCTGAATCCATCCATGATCTTTATTATTCCTTTTTATCTTGCTTCTGCAAGTGAAGCATCAGTTTATCGTGTAACATAGAAAGTGTGACGGAATAAGGTATGTTTTTCCTGGATAACTGTGCAACGGCAAGAGCCTCATCAAATCTATCATGTTCCATGTAGATCTGGATGAGTTCAATATACACAATCGGGTCAAATGGATTAGATTTAATACCGTTCAGTAACAGATCTATTGCCTTTTCTGTTTTTCCAATTTTATTGCAAGTTAGTGCAAAATTCTTATAGAAATTAGCAGATCTCACCTGTAATTTTTCAGCATCCTCGAATGCTACAAATGCCTTGAGAACGTTTTTCAGATTATAATGAGCCAGTCCCATCAGGTAACTGATGTTTCCCCGTTTCCCAAATAACAACTGGGCTTTTTCTAAAGTTTTTATAGAGTCTTCATGTCTGCCATCCAGAAAATATAATTCTGCCAAAAAAACATAGGGAAGAAGTGATGTGATCTTATAAAAAAAGATATTCTCTAATACTGTAATACTTATATCGTTTCTGCCAATTTTGGAAAAGGCATAGGCTTTATTATAGAGCAATTCAGGAAAGTCAGCATAGAGTCTATCATAATAGTCAATTGCAAGTTTGTATTCACTAATTGCCAGGAACGAATTTGCCAGTTGAAAAATTGCACTTTCATTTTCAGGATCGATCTTGAGGACTTGATGATAAACACCAACTGCTTTACGGAATATTTTTTTACTAAAGTAGATATCAGCCATTAAAAGAAGAAGCTCGACACTTTTAGGAAATTCTATCAGTCCGGTCTGCAGAATTCTCTTAGATTCCAGCCAGTTAGTGTTCAATTGCATTTTTGCCTGCCAGAGAATATTACTGAGTTTCTTCTGATCTGCCATCTCTCTCCTCAAATTTTATTAGCTTTAAATAATTCTTCTACCAATAAAAGTATTTTATCAGTTTCATGCAATTTATTAATTCTGTTTCTGATATGCGCACTACCGCGCAATCCTTTTGTATAATGAGAAAAATGAGTGCGCATTTCAAATATAGCTTGTCTTTCACCCTTATTGGAGATCATCAATTCCATGTGTCTATTAATTATTTTCAGTTTTTCTTCAGTAGTAATCTGCCTGATATCTCCACTACTCAAATAGCTTTGTATCTGAGTGAAAAACCAAGGCTTTCCAATAACCCCACGACCTATCATCACAGAGTCACATCCGGTTCGTTCGTACATGGCTATCATGTCGTTAATAGTGATTATATCACCGTTCCCGATAACGGGAATGCTGACTTCCTTTTTTAATTCGGTTATCAAATCCCAATTACTTTTACCAGAAAACATTTGTCCACGAGTACGGGGATGAAGGCAGATCATATCTGCTCCCGCATTTTGCATATTTCTCCCGAATTCAAGAGAATTTATACTGAACATATCCCAGCCGGAACGGAACTTGACAGAAAGTGGAATATTGTGAGGAATCAGAATCTTTTTAGTTACACTAACGATTTCAGCAGCAACATCGGGTTCTGTCATCAATGCAGATCCAGCACTGTGTTTTATAACTTTCTTAACAGGACAACCCATATTTATATCTATAAAATCAGGTTTTTTTGTTAAAGCGATTTTAACTGCGTTCTTAAAAACTTCTGGATCGGAACCAAAGAGCTGAATACCATAAGGACGCTGCTCATCATCGAATCGAGCATATTCTAAACTACGGTCTCTATTGTGAAGTAGTCCGTCCGCACTTATCATCTCACTGACCACGACATCAGCACCGCATTCTTTACAAATGGATCTAAAGGAATTATCTGTAATTCCAGCCAGGGGTGCAAGCCATACTTTGTTTTCTGTAAGATCTTTTATTGTTATACTCATATATTTATTTATCAATAAAATGATAGATCGCTATTCCGGCAGCAACAGCGGCGTTTATCGATTCAATATTTCCGGGAATTGGTATTTTAACTTTATGATCAGCTAATTGTAGAATTTCTTTTCTGATCCCAAATGCTTC
>JAQICU010000292.1 GCA_027858325.1 Candidatus Cloacimonadota bacterium | reverse complement strand
ATTGTGACAAGTATCTGTAAAATATGCAAGTGTAAATCATAACATTCCTTACTTAATGGAGGGTTTTGAAAATCATATTGAAAAAAACCCTGAAGAGATTGGTAAATTAATATTAGTAATGATTAAATCTGAATATAATTCGCTTTATGAATCAGAAGAAAAAAAATTCAAACAATTCGTACAAATTCTTTATAAGAAGGATCAAGAAGAAATTGCAAATGAGATATGTAACCATTTTGGTACGCGTGGTGTTCATTATCTAAGAGAATTTTGGGAAGAGCACAATTAAGTGATACTTGTCCTTCGATAAACTCAGGATGACACATGTGAAGAGAATGCAATCTCAATTCTTTCCTTGACTCCAAATTAACACTATCCCATTAGATAGCTGTGAGTTGAAACTGAATAAAGAAAAGGACGGGATTAACCCGTCCTCTCTTTTTGTGGCATTTATACTTAGGAGGGGCCTTAGCATAAATATCTATTTCATCCCTTAAATCAATAATTCAATTTTACTACAACCCAATGTTAGTTCCAGTTGCCAGTGTGTGGAATCCTGTGAAGTTATCGGCAGAGCCGTAAGCCAGGATCACATTGTAATTATTACCGGGAACTAACACCTTGTCATACATATCGCCGGAGTTTAGAGGAATTCTGAAGTGCAGCATGGTAGTGCCGGCGTCTTCCATGCCATAGTGCTGGTCAACATCATCCATTCCACCCAGAGATTCATCGGAGGCATGGGTTGTGGATCCTGTTCCAAAATCATCACGGATAAAAACATCACCGCTACCATCTACATAACCAATGATTATATTGGCATCTTCCATCTGGTTGATGGGATCAAACCCTACAGCAACCCAGCCTGTGGTGGGAGCAGATACATTTACATAAAGATATTCGTCATCAGTACGCCATTGTAATTCAATGCCGTCTACAGTCACCATTTCATATTGTTCAAAAGTTATTTGATCGATCTGTTCTATGGGAATAGTATCCATGCTTCCATCTGCATAATTCACAACCATATCTGTGGCAGAAAGTATTGCCATAAGTCCAATTAACATAAAAATCATATATTTTTTCATCTTGCTATTCTCCTATTTCATTAAGATCATTTTTCTGTGTCTATAAACACCATTATTGCTCATTCGGTAAAAATAAATTCCCGATGGTGCCATTTTCTGTGCATCTGTTTTCCCATTCCAGTTAACTATATGTTCCCCTTCCGAGAAAAATCCATCCACCAAATTGCGAACTATTTGTCCTCTTGAATTGTAGATGTCTATCACTACTTTGTTTGCCACTTCCATAGAAAAACTGATATTAGTATTCGGATTGAACGGATTAGGATAATTTTGATTCAGTAGGAAAGCAGCTCCAATTGGTACTTCAGCCGGATCAATTCCGGTAATCGTGTCAAACTCCATAAATAGAATATCATCAAAAAGAAAAGTATGTGTCATTGCAGATGTTTCCAGCATCATGGATTCATCATAAAAGCTTAAACCGATAATTTCTGTCAGGTCGAATTCATAATTCTGCTGGGAAGTATTGATATTTAATACTTCAGCGGATAAACTGACCGCAAAGACCAGAACCATCATCATAATTAGAAATTGTTTCATCATTCCTCCTTTATTTAAACTGCGACTCATTCTCATTTAAAAAACATAACCAATTTAGTTATGAATGCAATAAAAAACTTTTCTTGACTCCAAACTAACATTAACTCATCAGATGACTGTGAGTTGAAACTGAATAACTTGCGGGGAGTGAACTATGAAAAAGTTCAATCTTGTTTTACTTATAATCCTGCTTCTCCCCCTTTTATTAACAGCTTTAGATTTTGGAGCTAAATTTGAGATCTCCGGTGGACCAATCTTTTCTGCTATGATAGGAATTCCATTGAATGAGAAGCTGGATCTTGATATATCAGCAGGGGGACTGCCAGGCATTATTTTCCGTTCAGATGCAAATTTTAAATTTAAGAAAGATAGGAAGTGGTTCCCATTTTATTTAGCCGGTGGCGGTGTTATGAGTTTCTATCGCGGAAATCTAGACGGCAAAACCATTGTCACTTTTCAAGCTAATTCTGCTGTTCGCACTTTTCAATTATCCGTTTTCAAAATTTCACCATATATCGGTATTCTCTATGTACCAAGCTGGATAAACACAGATTTTACTGAAGATCTCTCTGATATAGCAATCGTACCAATGCTGGGTGT
>JAQICU010000285.1 GCA_027858325.1 Candidatus Cloacimonadota bacterium | reverse complement strand
AAATCGAGGATCATCTGGTTTCAGTGAGAAAGCTCTAGTTGCATAACTATAAGCTTTGGGAAAATCCTTTAACATGATGTATAACGTTGCAATATTATTTATTATTGTTGCATCCTGTGGGAAATATTCATTCGCTTGCAGAAGTATGTTAAGTGCTTTTTCATCATTCTTCAGTTTAAGTTCACTTGTTGCCCTTTTAAAAAGCTCTTTTGCTTTTACATATTTTTCTCTGGCAACTACATCTTCAGCTATTTTAAGATATTGTCGGTAAGATTTCTTACCAGGGTATAATTTAACGGTAATTTTATAGAACTTAATTGCCTCGTCCCATTTCTTTTGCATAATATGACATTCTGCCAGGGCAAGTAAGTTCAGTTCATTTTCCGGATATTCCTCATAAATACTCTTTAAATATTTCTCTGCTTTGGAATATTCAGAAAGCGAAAGAAGTGAGAGTGCGAGGTTAAATTTATTCTCCACAGAATTATTAAACAGGATTGTTTTTTGGAAAATCAGATAAGCTTTTTCGAAATCTTTTTTAGCAAGAGATTTCTGTCCCCTTTTTATTAGACGTTTCTCTTTAATATCTTCTAAAAAACTCATCATGATATTATTTTTTGGTTCCTTCTAATTTTTCTATCATCATTGGATATATCCTTTTTACACTTAATACACGAGAGAAATCTTCAATATTAGATATTAAATTTCGTTGTTTTCGGTGATTTCCAGTGTTTGATATCTTAATTTTCCCTCTCAATCCTTTTCGTTCTCTTCAGCTTTTTGCTCTGTAATTTTCTTTTTGATCGCTTCGGCCTTTGCTTTTGCAGTAGCTTTCTTCTGAGCGCGAACTTCTTTAAGTGGATCGAAAATAGCAGAAGTGGGGCAAACATCGGCACACATACCACAGACTATACATTTATCATAATCAATAATAGCCAGATTATCATCAATTGTTATTGCATCGACCGGACATTTTTTTACACAAAGAGTACAAGCAATACAAGCTGTATTATTACCGCATGCCTTTCTTGAAACTGCACCTTTATCATGAGATGCACAGAGTATATGAACACGTTTTTTAATTGAAACCATTTCGATAAGATCTCTGGGACAGGCAATAGCACATGCTCCGCAACCTGTACAATTCTCATTATCAACAATTATCATTCCGTTATCATCAATGTGCATTGCATCAAATTTACATGCTCTTACACAATCATACTGGAATACACAACCGTAATTACATGCATTGGGACCACCAGAAACCAAGATCGCAGCCTTACAGGTTTCTATCCCCTGATAATTATATTTGTAGTTAGTATTATCTTTTCCACCGCTCTGACAATGGATAATTGCAACTTTTCTATCTGTGGTTGTTGCTTCAATTCCCATTATTTCAGCAATGTTCTTGAGGACATCATCACCACCAGGAGCGCAGAGATTTATTTCAGCTCCCTTTTGTACAACTGCTTCGGCATAAGCTGCACAACCTGGATATCCGCAAGAACCACAATTTACACCTGGTAAGATCTCGTTAATTTCTTCGATCTTCGGGTCTATCTCGACATGGAATTTCTTAGAGGCAAATGCTAGTCCCAGACCATAAATTAGTCCCAATGTTCCTAAAGTTACAATTGAATATAGTAATATCGACATTAATTCCCCCTAAAATTTGAGACCGGAAAAACCCAAGAAAGCGAGTGCCATACTACCAGCAACTATCATTGAGATCGGCATTCCCTTCATACTTACAGGTAATTCTGCACGTTCTAAACGTTCCCTGATACCAGCCATAAGAATTAGCACAAGTGTAAAACCGATTCCAGCAAATAATCCATTTAGGATAGCAAAGATAAAGTTGTATTCAGATTGGATGTTCAATATCGCAACACCGAGAACAGCACAATTGGTTGTAATAAGTGGAAGGAAAACACCCAAGGATCTATAAAGTGAAGGAGCTGTTTTCTGGATAACCATTTCTACAAGTTGCACTAGTGATGCAATTGTAAGAATAAAGGCAATTGTTTGCAGAAATTCAATATGTAAAGGAACTAAAAGATATGTATGTATGAGCCATGTAAAGGTAGATGCCATCGTCATCACAAAGATAACAGCCATTCCCATGCCTAAGGCGGAATCCAATTTTTTTGATACACCAATGTAAGGGCATAATCCTAAAAATCTCATCAATACAAAATTTTGAACGAAGATGGCCATTACAGCCATGAAAAGTATTTTTCCAACAAATTCCATTTATATACTCCTTTTATTCAACGCAGATATTTTATGAAGCTTATGAAAACGTATGATAATCAGATTAATTCTTTTTTCCATTTTCATCCTATTTTTCTTTATATTTTTTATCACATCTTTCTGCGTTTATCAACGTTTAATTCTTTTTCTTCTTTAAATTCATCAAACCCATCAGCAGTCCCATCACGATAAATGCGCCGGGTGCCAAGATGGCTACAAGCATTGGTTGGAAGGTTTCAGGAAATAAATTGTATCCTAGGAATTGACCTGCTCCCAATACTTCACGAATTCCTCCAATAACAACTAAAGCGAGTGTAAATCCAAGCCCCATTCCCAGACCATCTAAGATTGATCTTATTAGATTATTTTTACTGGCAAATGCTTCTGCTCTTCCCAAAATAATACAGTTCACAACAATAAGAGGAATGAATAACCCTAAACTTTTATGTATAGCTGGAAGGTAAGCATTCATTACCATATCAACAATAGTTACGAATGATGCAATAACAACGATAAAAGCGGGGATTCTAATCTTAGGAGGAATGAAATTCTTGATAAGTGATATAAAGATATTAGAAAAAACCAGTACGAAAGTTGCAGCTAATCCCATACCAATTGCATTCACAACAGAAGAGGTTACTGCCAATGTGGGGCAAAGACCTAAAGCCATCACAAAAACGGGATTTTCTTTAATAAATCCTTTTGTAAATTCTTTAAGCAGAGTCATTATTCTATCCTCCCATCAGTTTTTTCTGTTGGAATATCAAGTTTGTCCATGGCAGTTTTAATAGAATTGGTTATAGTTCGAGTTGTTATAGTAGCGCCTGTTAAACTTACAATAGTACCACCGTCTTTATCAACCAACATTCTATCTTTTTGCATTCCGCTGAATTGTGTTTGAAATTCCAGTTTCTCACAATTGGCACCTAATCCAGGAGTTTCGGCTTGTGAGACTATTTTAATCTTCACAATGACAAGATCAGGATTTACTCCGACCATTGTTTGTACATCACTACTATAACCGTAGAGTGAAGCAACAAATGTATAACCAACAATATTCTCTTCAGCATTTTTACCAATATAATATGATGGATCACCTGCTACTTCTTCAAAGGTAATGGCAGAGGGTAGAACTTCCTTTCTTGCCTTTTCCTGTGCAACTCGCTGATTCTCTTCAATAATTGGTTGAGTGATAGTATTCATATAAGCCAGAACACCGCTGGCAATAGCTGTAATAATAAATAATACAAAACCTAATTTAAAATAATACTTCATTTTTTTACCTCCCCAAACGACTTGGGAGTAGTATATCTATCTATCAATGGAACTGTAATATTCATCAGAAGGATTGAGTAAGAAACTCCCTCAGGATATCCACCGATCAGACGAATAACAACTGTTAGAAAACCACAACCTAAACCGAAAATAAGTCTGCCCTTTTTAGTTACAGGTGACGTAACCATATCGGTAGCCATAAAGAATGCCCCCAGAATTAGTCCTCCTGATAAAATGTGAAATATAGGTAGCAATATAGAAGCTGAGAAGAGACCATTAATTCCACCGAAGATATATGTAAGCACAAATACGGTTCCAATATAACTTACAGGAATTCGCCATTCAATAATATGTTTCCAGGCAAGATAAGCAGCTCCAATAAGCAGGGCAGCAGCAGATACTTCACCGATGACACCACCAATATTTCCCCAGAAAAGATCCTGAAGTGTGTTCATGCTGGTGAGATTATCCATTACCGTGTTTGCCATATCAATGCTTATTTGTGTAGTATCACGCAAAGCTTTAACAACTCCCAGCGGAGTAGCAGAAGTAATTACCTCTGGAACATTCGAGGGTAAATTTCTTAGTCCGTTAATAGAGCTTTGGAATAAATTGCTCATTGGTGTTGTAGCTTTCCAACCTGCTGTCATTAACGTTGGCCATGACGCCATCATGAACGCACGACCCAACAAGGCAGGGTTGAAAATGTTAAAACCCAATCCACCAAATATCTGTTTACCTATAGCAATTGCAAAAACCGCTCCGATAACAGGTAACCACCAGGGTGAAGAAGAGTTGATATTAAATGCGATTAAAATACCTGTTACAACTGCACTTCCATCACTAATTGTAACAGGAACCTTTCTGAATCTCTGGATCAATGCTTCAGTTGAAACTGCGGCTACAACTGCATAGAGCGTAAGAAGCAAAGATTGAATTCCAAAAAAGAATATTCCAATCAATAGTGCCGGCATTAGAGCTAAAACGACTTGCCACATTACAGCGCTTACTGAGATATTCTGTTTTATATGCGGTGCTGCCGAAACAGCAAAAACATCGTTCATAAATCCTCCATTATGCGGAATTAGGGATTCGGGGTTTCTGTCCCGTTCTATTATCCTTAATCCAATTTTATCTAATATTTTAATTTATCTACGATTTATGATTGGAGATCAGGGATTTAAGATTGATGTGTGTATCACTTCTTAAATCAAACTTCTCAAATCGAATATCAGAAATCATTTTTTTCTTTTTCAGGAAATTGCTCAATAATTCGATAAACTTCTACTGTAAGCTTAATTCCCTTTTGCCAAACAATCAATTCTTTATAATTTATCATTCTATTCCTACCAAATCCCGAAACCCGATTTCTTACTTCTGCCTATTCTCACTCACTTTGATCTTACCAATATCTATCCATTGGATTAGTTTGATATGAGAAGGACAAACATAGGCACAACTACCACATTTCATGCATTCCATAACGCCAAATTTTTCTGCAGAATTCCAATCATCATTGCGTACGTGATGAGCGATAAGACTGGGCACAAGATACATAGGACAAATATCTACACAACGTCCGCAGCGCAGACATACATCTTCTTTTTCTCTATGAGCTTCCTTCATATCAAATAAAAGTAGGCCGGAACTTCCCTTAGTCATCGGTGTTTCTAAAGATGGCATTGCGAATCCCATCATCGGACCACCGGAAATAACCTTACCAATATCTTCTGTAGTGCTGCCGCAAAATTCTAAAAGATCAGAATATATAGTACCAATTCGAGCTCTGATATTCTTTGGTTCTTTCACAATTCTACCACTTACCGTGATGACTCTTTCTACCAGAGGTTTCTGATAACGCACAGCTTCATAAACGGCGATTGCAGTTCCCACATTTTGGACAACCACATTTACATCCATAGGTAAACCGCCTTTATTAGGAACTTTACGTTTTGTAGCAGCGTAGATGAGTTGTTTTTCTGCACCTTGCGGATACTTGAGTTGGAGTCCTACAACTTTTATATTCTTCTCATTTTTAAGAAGTTTTTTGAAAAGTTTTATTGCATCCGGTTTATTTGCCTCGATACCAATAACACCATTTTTCGCATCGACGGTCTTCATCAGTATTTTGAGTCCGGCAATAATATCTTCTGCCTGTTCCAGCATTATACGGTAATCGGCTGTGAGATAAGGTTCACATTCCACACCGTTCAAGATGATCGTATCTATCGTTTTGCCTTCCGGAGGTGAAAGCTTCACATGTGTTGGAAAACCGGCCCCGCCCATTCCGCAGATACCTGCAGCAGTGATTCGATCCTTCATATCTTTGGCACAAAGATCCATATAATTACTATCATCAGTTAGTTCTACCCATCTATCTTCACCATCACCCGTAATCTCAATGCCTTGTACTAAAATACCTGTAGGATGATTGAATTTAGCTAGTTTAGTAACCTTACCTGAGATTGATGAATGCATGGGAATAGAGACAAAACCACCTGCTTCCGCTATTCTTTGTCCGGCAAGAACTTCATCACCAACCTTAACAATTGGCTTTGATGGGGCTCCAATATGTTGTGAAAGAGGGATAACAACTTTTTGGGGTAAGGGCATTTCTTCTATTTTCTTATCTTTAGAGAAATCCTTAAAATCGTGAGGGTGAATACCACCTGGAAATGTTTTGAGACCCATATTCTCTCCCTTTATTTTAAATAATACTTTTAACAATAATTTTTATACCAAATTTTAAACTTTTATTTTAATAGCAAGTATTTTTTTTTATGATCACTGAAGCTGAAAAATTTGACGTTTGGGAGTTTTGTGAATTGTTTTTGAAGCCAATGGAAAGATTGAGAGAAAGCTATTCTTCCTATGGAGAGCAGCGTGACAGATCCGTCAGAATGACTAATAGATGGAGAGCAACGTTTGTCCCGTTGAATAGTATGGTCTAAAGTAGCTTAGACACTCTTGTCTGAGCACACACGTTCAGGAGAGAACGTGCTACAGGCAAATATAACCTTCGGAAGGTTCCAACTTCGATAAATCTACGCCGCACACTCAAAAGAAGCAAGAAATCTCACAACCTTCCGAAGTGATAAATTTGGGCAATTACAAAATTTCAACTTTTTCAAATTCGATATTATTTGTGTTTAGAAGATTAATTGCTTCTTCTTTATCCTCAGCATTGATTTGAAGACAATAACCACAATCTGAACTGAGATGCCGGGGAACACTGATTATTTTGCATACTATTTTATGACTTTTCAGTTCATTCTCTGCCCAGATAGCATGATTTGTTGAATGAAATAATATTACTGCTTTCATATATTTCTACTTTCCGAGATAGATTTAAGTGCCTGAACAGCAAGGTCAAGTTCCTCTTTTTTATTGAAAATGCTAAATCCGAATCTTAATGTTCCTGCTGGGAAAGTTCCGATAGTTTGGTGAGCAAGCGTAGAACAATGCAAGCCCTGTCTGCACATTATTCCATATTTATCTGAAAGAATTTGTGCTGTTTCAGAAACTGAAAAGTTGTTTATACTGAAAGCAACAACACCCGTTGAAGGAAGTTGGAAAGAGGAATAACAGCAAAAATCTTTTATTAACATTTCCGCTTGTTGAATGAAGTAATTTTGAAGTTCAATTTTATGTTCCAAAATTCCTCTAATTCCTCCATCTCTATTTTGGATATATTCAGAACCGGCTAATAATCCACTTAATCCTGCCACATTCAAAGTTCCGCTTTCAAACCGGTCGGGAAGAAAATCCGGCTGTTCGATCTTATCTGAGAGACTGCCTGTTCCACCATATTTTAGCGGTTTGATCTTTTTAAAATCAAAGCCATCTGCGATAACCATTCCACCGGTTCCGGTTGGACCATATAATCCTTTATGACCCGCAAAAGCCAGAATATCAATATTATCCTGATCAATATTGATTGGAACTACACCGGCAGATTGCGCACAATCCACAATAAAGATAACTCCATTTTCTCGGCAGATCTTGCCAATTTCTCGAATCGGCTGGATACAGCCAATCACATTTGAAGCATGATTTATGACAACTGCTTTAGTCTTGGCTGTTATTGCTTTTCTGATCTTCTCCGGATCAAGAATTCCTATTTTATCAGCCTTAATAATAGAAAGTGAAATAATTCCTTCTTTTTCCATTTCATGTAAAGGACGGATCGTACTGTTGTGTTCCATACTGGATGTGACAACATGATCTCCTTTTTGCAAAACACCTTTAATTGCCGTATTCAAAGCTTCGGTTGCATTGGAAGTAAAAATTACATGCATCGGATTTTTCAATCCAAAAAGAGCAGCAATAGATTTCCTGGTTTTGAAGACTATCTGACCTGCTTCTATTGCCAGTTTATGACCGGAACGACCCGGATTTGCACCAATTTGTGTCAAATAATGTACAACCGCAGTTGTTACGCAATCCGGTTTTGGGAAAGAAGTGGCGGCATTATCAAAATAGATAACACAGCTCTTTTTCTTATCTTTTAACATGATAAATAGTATGATCAGAAATTTCTTTCATATTAAATTCTAATTTATTTTTGTTCAGAAGTCTTTTTACATTCTCACGTGATGCTTCACTATCTATCAGTACTTCAAATTCACCTTTTCCGTTTCTTATTTCAGCTAAGACTAAAACTACAGGTTGGGGACAAGAAAGTCCTCGAGTATCAATTTGTTTCATCTTTTTCTCCTATGCTTTTCTTTTTTGGATCATGGTAAATCCGATGATAAGGCAGAATATAATACCGATTATCGTTCCGTATGCTCCGAATGTTCCAATACCTTGGGGAGATGAAGCCATAGAAAAATTGTGAGAAAAAGCTGCACCGCCTAACATTCCTAATACGAAAATAGCTGCGTCGCTATCTCCTTCGCCACTAAGAATTAGTTGACGACCCGGGCATCCACCTGCCAGAGCAAAAGCCAAACCGGAGAGAGTCATTCCCAGAAAATTCCATAAATGCAGATCATGAGCTACTGGCTGCCCTACAAATCCGACTTTGAATTGACCCAATATCAGGTTCATTATAAAAGCTGAAATAGCAAATGCTGCTACACCACTGAACAGATGGAAATCTTTTACGATGAATATATCGCGGATAGAACCCATTGTACAGAAGCGGCTTCTTTGAGCCAACCCACCAATAATTAGTCCAACAATCAAACTGATAATC